>CAZBHA010000051.1:0-5883 GCA_964491675.1 uncultured archaeon | reverse complement strand
TTGTATTAACATACATAACTCAAAAGGGAATACAAAAAACTCACACATTTTCAAATGTTTCAGTACCTTGCACTAACTACGAACTTAGTTCAGATTCAGATAAAAAAATGGCTAGCACTCAAAGATTTGAAGGACTTAGTTTTTGTAGACACAGTGGTTGGGAATCAAATACCACTTACAGATTAGCTAGAAGTGCAGAAACAAGTGTTGCAAGTGGTTGTGGAAGCGGATTAGATGTTCCAAATCAAAATGAAGGAACTTTCACAAACTGTTTTATTATTGATAATGTTTCAAATGTAACTATAGATTGTCAAGACAGAATAATAACTGGTAATGGAAGTTGGAGTGGAATTCAAATAAATAATTCTAGAAATGTAATTATAAAAAATTGTCAATTTGATGAGTTTCAATATGGAATTAGAGTTGGATCAGGATCAACTATAACCGTTGAAAATACTACTACAAACAGACTTGAATGTAATGGTGGAAGCGCACAAAATGGTGGCGGAAACATATTAGGTTCTACAAACTGTTGGTAATTTTAAAACTAATTTAAATTAAAAAATAAATAATAAAAAAGGATACTTAATATAAATAATTAATTTTAAAATACCTAAAATCTAAACCCTTATAAATTAATTCTTTTCAAAATTATTATGGGCAAGATTTATTTTTCGCTTCATGAAGCTAATGATTTTATTCAAAAAATAAAACCAAAAGTTAATCGAATAGTTCATTTAACTGAAGAACTTGACCTTTTAGATAATGTAAAAATTGAATTTGATGATGAAAAAATAGAAAACTATCTTTTAGAAGTTGAATTAAACAAAAACTTTCACGAAAAAAATTTAGAAATGTACAAAATAATGGGTGAAATAATCGCAGAAGGTGCTATTGTTAGAGATCTTGAAACACTAGAAATTGATTTTTATTCAAAATTAAATAATACAGATATCTTATTTTGTTGGATGCCCAGTGAAGAAAGAATAGAATTTTGGCATTACCCTAATCAAGATTATAAATTAAGAAAAAATGTGCGCGAAATAGAAAAAAAATATTATGAGAGCTTAAATAAACTAAAATAAGTTTTCAAAACAGCAACGCTTTTAAAGCTTTAGTAGGAAAAATAAATCAAGCAGACGACTTTTTAGTCGTCAGAATGCACAAAGGTATTTTTTAGTTTTGGTGAGCGAATTTTATAAGTTAAATTCATTTACAAAAACATAAATTATACAACTGATGCACGAAATTGCCTGGTGATTATTTGGCTGAAGAAAAAAGACATTATCTAGTTCCTGAACACGTACTTATTAGAAAAGAAAAAGTTGAAGAATTAATGAATGAACTTGGAGTAAAGAAATCTTCTTTACCAAAAATATCAAAACTTGATCCCGCAGTAAAACCCTTAAAAGCTGAAAAAGGGGATGTTGTAAAAATATTACGTGATTCACTAACTGCTGGAAAAACAACTTATTATAGGAGGGTTGTTTAATGGGTTGGGAAATAATTGATTCTTATTTAAAGACAAAAAATATTGCACAAATGGAACTTGATTCTTTTAATCAATTTATAGATTCTAAATTACAAGAAATTGTTTCTGAAAGCGATGAAATTATACCAAAAATTGAAGAAGTTAAAATTGAACTAAGTAATATTGAAGTTGAAAAACCAAATATTATTGAAGCTGATGGTTCTCCTCGCGAACAATTTCTTCCAATGGAAGCAAGACTTAGAAATAGAACTTATGCTGCTCCAATTTATTTAACAATGAGACTTTTTAGAAGAGATGTTGAACAAGATGCACGAAGAACATTTATTGGAGATATGCCTATAATGGTAAAATCTAATAGATGCTGGCTTAGTGAATTAAACAATGATGAACTTGTTGCAACTGGAGAAGATCCAAGAGATTTTGGAGGATACTTTATAGTTAATGGTAGTGAAAAAGCACTAATGACTCAAGAAGTACTTTCAAGTGATAGAGTGCTACTTTCTGAAGGAGAAAAAGGAACTAACGCAGAAGTTATTTCTACAAAAGGAGCTTTTAAAGGAAGAGTAAGAGTTACTCGAAGCCCTGAAGGATTATTATATGCAACTTTCCCAACAAGTCCAAGAAAATTGATGCTTGTTAGCTTATTTAAAGCGCTGGGACTTAAAACAAAAAAAGAAGTATTTGATGCTTTCCCAATGGAAAAAGAAGTTCAAAATGATTTAATTTTAAACTGGGAAGAATGTGAAATAAAAAATGAAGAAGAAGCATTGGACAAAATTGGAAAATATGTTGCTCCTGGACAAGTAATTGATTATAGACTACGAAGAGCTAGAGAAGTAATTGATGGATTTTTATTACCACATATTGGACAAGATGAAAGTGCAAGACTTGCAAAAGCATACTATTTAGCAATGATGGCAACTAAAGCAATTGAAAGAAGTTATGGACTAAGAGGAAAAGATGATAAGGACCATTACACAAACAAAAGACTTGAACTTTCTGGAAAATTAATGGAACACTTATTTAGATATTCATTTAAATATTTTGTAAAAGATTTACGATTCCAAATTGACAGAACTGTAACAAGAAGAAGAAAATTAAATATTTCTACTGTTGTTAGACCTGGAGCAGTGAGTGAAAGAATAAGGTTTGCAATGAGTACTGGAAATTGGATTGGAAGAAGTACTGGAGTAGCAAAATTCATGGATAGAGTAAACTACTTAGCACCAGTAACAGACCTACGAAAAGTAAAATCACAATTAGCAAAAACAAGAGAACTTTATGAAGCTCGTGATGTTCACGGAACACACTGGGGAAGACTTGATCCTATTGAAACTCCGGATGGACCTCAATGTGGACTTGTAAAAAATTTGTGTTTTTTAAGTGAAGTAACTACTGAAGTAAAAGAAGATGGAGTAGAAGACTTTTTACACAAACAAGGTGTAAAATTAAAAAAATTATAATTTAAAAAATAGGTGAAAAATATGGCAGATGTAGCAAAAGTATATATTAACGGAAGATTAATTGGATTTCACGAAGACGCTGAAAAATTAGCAAGAATAGCAATTGAAGCAAGAAGAGAAGGAGCACTTCCAAAAGAAACTAATGTTGCACACCACAAAGATACTAATGAAATTTACATCAACACTGATGCTGGAAGACTACAAAGACCAGTAATAGTTGTAAAAAACGGAAAAAGTACTTACACTAAAGAAATGTCAGAAAAAGTAGAAGCTGGCGAATTAAATTTTAATAATCTTGTAGAACAAGGAATAATTGAATACCTTGATAGTGAAGAAGAAGAAAATACTCTTATTGCACAAAAAGAAGATGAAATTACTTCTAAACACACACACCTTGAAATAAATGGTGCTGCAATTTTAAGTGTAATTTCAAGTATGATTCCTTATATTGAACACGACATGGCAGGAAAAGCACTACACGGAGATAAAATGTTCAAACAAGCTATAGGAATTGGATCTATTAATTATAAATTAAGACATGACACTGAAGGATATTTTTTATATTACCCTGAAAAAAATATTGTAAAAACAAAAACAATGGATCTTTTAGAACTTGACAAACGACCACAAGTACAAAATTTTGTAGTTGCATTAATGCCTTATAATGCATTCAACACAATGGATGCTGTAATATTAAATCAAGGTGCAATTGATAGAGGACTTGCAAGAGCATGTTATTTTAGAGGATATGAAGCAGGAGAACAACGCTACCCTGGTGGACAAAGAGATAAATTTGAAATTCCAACTGAAGAAAAAGTTGGATTTATTGAAGAAGACAAATTCAAAAAACTTGGCGAAGATGGACTTATTGGACTTGAAATGGCAGTATCAGAAGGAGAAGCAATAATTGGAAGAACTTCACCACCAAAATTTTTAGAAGAAATGAATGATTTTGGAGTAGACCAAGAAAAAAGAAAAGACGCAAGTGTATTTGTAAGAAAAAGAAAAGACGGATTTGTTGATACAATAATGATTACTGAAGGACCTGATGGAAGTAGACTAGCAAAAGTAAAAGTTAGAACAACACTAAAACCAGCTGTTGGAGATAAACTTGCTTCAAGACACGGACAAAAAGGAGTTATATCTTATATTGTACCTGAAGAAGATATACCATTTACAATCGCAGGAATAAAACCTGATTTAATATTAAATCCACACTCACTCCCATCAAGAATGACAATGGGACACTTACTTGAGATGCTTGGAGGAAAAGCAGGAGCTGCTGCTGGAAAAATAATTGACGGAACTCCATTTAATTCAACACCAAGAAAAGAACTTGAAGGCATGTTAAAAGAACATGGATTTAGAGCTGATGGAATGGAAATTTTTTATGATGGAATAACAGGAAAAAGAATCGAAGGAGCAATTTTTACTGGAGTAATACCTTACCAAAAACTTTACCACGTAGTAACACACAAAATACAAGCAAGAGCTAGAGGGCCAGTGCAAGTATTAACAAGACAACCTACTGAAGGAAAAGAAAAAGAAGGTGGACTACGTTTCGGAGAGATGGAAGGAGAAACTTTAGTTGGACACGGAGCATCAATGTTACTGCACGAAAAAATGATAGAAGATAGTGATAAGGCAGTTGTACTAGTAGACGAACGAAGTGGACTTATAGGATACCGCGACGAAATAAGAAAGAAAAATGTAACACTTGGAAGTGACGGCGGAAAAATGTATCCTGTAGAAATGTCTTACGGATTTAAATTATTACTAGAAGAACTTAAAGCACTTGGAATACATGCAAAATTAAAATTAGTAGATAGAGTTTAATGGAGTGAAAATATATGATAATAAAAAAGATTGGAAGTGTTGAATTCAATTTCATTGGTCCTGAATTTATTAGAAAAATGAGTGCAGTAGAAATAAAAACTCCAGAAACTTATGATAAAGATGGATTTCCTATGGAAGGAGGATTAATGGATCCTCACTTGGGAGTAATGAATCCAGGAATTAAATGTAAAACTTGTGGACAATCTATGAGAAATTGCCCAGGACACTTTGGACACTTAGAACTTGAAAGACCAGTAATCCATTCTGAATTTGGAAGAAAAATAGAAATTTTATTAACTTCTACTTGTAAGGAATGTGGAGAATTATTATTAAGCGATGAAGAAATTGCAAAAGCAGAAAAAGAAACAAAAGGAAAAACAAAAGACCTATCTAAAAAAATAATGCTTAAAGCAAGAACCATAAAAAAATGTCCACACTGTAGTGCAGTAGTTGGAAAAGTACTTTTAGATAAACCAACAAACTTTTATTATAATAAAGAAAGAATTTATCCAACTCAAATAAGAGAATGGGTTGAAAAAATTCCACAAAATCAATTGAGATTATTAGGATACCATATAGAAACTACAAAACCAGAATGGTTTATTTTAACAACTCTGCAAATTCCACCAATCACAATAAGACCAAGTATTTCACTTGATGGAGGAATAAAATCAGAAGATGATCTTACACATAAATTAGTTGATATTGTTAGAATTAATAATAGACTTAAAGATAATATTGAAGCAGGAGCTCCACAACTAATTATTGAAGATCTTTGGGATTTATTACAATATCATATTACTACTTACTTTGATAATAACACTGCAGGAGTACCTCCAGCAAAACATAGAAGTGGTAGACCACTAAGGACTATTATACAAAGACTTAAAGGAAAAAAAGGGAGATTTAGGTATAACTTAACTGGAAAAAGAGTAAACCACGCAGCAAGATCAATTGTTGTTCCTGATCCACATATTAAAATTAGTGAACTAGGAGTTCCAGAAGAAGCAGCAAGAGAATTAACTGTTCCTGAATTTATAACAGAATGGAATTTAGCATCAATTAAAAAACAAATAAAAGAAAGCGATAAAT
>CAZBHA010000050.1:0-5960 GCA_964491675.1 uncultured archaeon | reverse complement strand
CTAATGAAAAATATATTGAAATTTTAAAAAATACTGCTGTAGAAAAAAGAATAATTTTAGAACCTTATGGGATAACAAAAAATAGTATAATTTATAAAAACTTGGAAGGTGTAAAAATGAGCCATACTATAAACAAAATGCACACAAAACTAATTACAATAGATGATGAAACCACAATAACAGGAACAATGAATCCAACTTATTATGGAGCACATTTAAATCAAGAAAATTTTTTAATTATTAAAAATGAAGAAATCACTAAATTTTATAATGAAATGATTGATTACTTATACACTCAAACCAAATAAATTATTTTTTTAAATCAGAAATTAATTTTAATTGTTTTTCTCGCATAGTTAACAATTTATCAATTCTTGCAGCATTAGGTTTTTTTGCATTATTTGCTTTAAAAATTAACATATCTAATTTTCGCTTTCGTTGATTAGCTAAATCTAATTTTGTTAAATATAAATAATTAATCGCACTAATAGAAGATCGCCCAATTTTTTCTGCAATTTTAAGCCTATTTTTTGCAATATTATAAAGCCGTTTATTATAACCAATAGATTTAGCATAATCCATAAATATATTGCATTTTTATTCTTTTTAAATTTAATCAAAAAGAAACATTTATAAATAAGTTATTTATACAATTTATTATCCTAAAAGGATTTTAGTTGGTGTAAACCAATATAGCCCCACGCAAGTGGGGCAAGACTGATAGGAGAGACTAACAAAAGAGAGATCCATAATGATGAACAGTTCGGCTGCTTCATTATGGGTTTTTCCCAAAAAAATAATCTTTTTTTAATTTTCAATAAAATCATTTCTTAATAAGTTTACTTTTAATAGAAAATTGTTTAATTTAAATTAATTTCCTTTTCTAAATTAATATATAAATTACTTAATTAAAGTGATAAGAAAATGAGTTTGAGTAGTAAAGAATTAAGAGAAAAATATTTAACTTTTTTTGAAAAAAAGGGACATAAAAGAATAGCGTCAGCTTCCTTAATCCCAGAAAATGATCCAACTGTTTTATTTACTACTGCAGGAATGCACCCGCTAGTTCCTTACTTAATGGGAGAAACTCACCCAGAAGGAAAAAGACTTGTAAATGTTCAAAAATGTATTAGAACTGGAGATATTGATGAGGTTGGAGACAATTGGCATTTAACTTTTTTTGAAATGCTTGGAAATTGGTCTTTAGGAGATTATGAAAAAAAAGAAGCAATAGAATTCTCTTTTGAATTTTTAACTAAAGAACTAAATATTAATATTAACGATTTAAGTGTTACTTGTTTTAAAGGAGATAAAGATTCGCCTAAAGATGAAATTGCAGCAAAAGTTTGGGAAAGTTTAGGCATCCCAAAAGAAAGAATTAATTTTTTAAATAAAGAAGAAAATTGGTGGGGGCCAGCTGGAGCTACTGGGCCTTGTGGACCAGATAGTGAAATGTTTTACCATGTAACTGATGAAAAAGAAAAAAATGAAGAAGAATTTTTAGCACTTAAAAAGAAAGGTGTGATTAATGAAATTTGGAACGATGTTTTTATGCAGTACACAAAAACCAGTGAAGGAGAAATTGTTGAAAGCAAACAAAAAAACATTGATACTGGGATGGGTGTTGAAAGAACTTATGCAGCATTAAATAAATGTGTTAATGTTTATGAAGTTGACACAGTAAAACCAATTTATGAAAAAGTAAAAAGTTTGTCTAAACATTTTGATGAAAAAAATTCAACTCACATTAAAGGAGTAAGAATTATTACTGATCATATTAGAACTGCTACTTTTATTTTAGGGGATGAAAAAGGAATCGTTCCAAGTAATGTTGATCAAGGATATGTATTAAGACGTTTGATTAGAAGAAGTGTACGACACGCTAGATTAATTGGAATAGGAGAAAAGTTTTGTTGCGAAGTAGCTAAAACAGTAATTAAAACATTGGGAGAAACTTATCCAGAAATAGAAAAAAACAAAGCGTTTATTTTTAAAGAACTTGAAAACGAAGAAGAAAAGTTTTCCATAGCTCTTGAAAAAGGAACTGCAGTTCTTGAAAAAAAATTATTCTTTTTAGAAAAAGGTAAACAAAAAGAACTAAATGCAAAAGGAGCTTTTGACTTATATCAAAGTTATGGCTTTCCAATAGAAATGACTAAAGAAATTTGTGAAGAAAAAGGATTTAAGGTTGACGAAAAAGGTTTTGAAAAATTACTTGTAGAACACCAAAATCTTTCTAGAGCTGGAGCTGAACAAAAATTTAAGGGAGGACTTGCAGACAACAGTGAACAAGTAACAAAACTTCATACTGCAACTCACTTGTTTAGTGCAGCACTAAGAAAATTTGTAAACCCTAATTCTGTTCAAAAAGGAAGTAATATTACTGCTGAACGAGCAAGGTTTGATTTTAATAGCGAAGAAAGATTAACCCAAGAGCAAATAAAACAAATTGAAGACTGGGTTAATGATGTAATAAAAAAAGAATGTACCGTTACAATGCAAATAATGAATTTAGAGGAAGCAAAAAAAGCTAAAGCACATGGTGTTTTTGAATCAAAATATGAAGAAAAAGTAAAAGTTTATTCAATAATTGATAAAAAAGGGAATATTTACTCAAAAGAAATTTGTGGTGGACCACATGTAACTACTACTAAAGGACTAGGCACTTTTAAGATAACTAAACAAGAAGCAGTTGGTGCAGGAATAAAAAGAGTAAAAATAGTTTTGGAATAATTTCATACAAATATATATTTGATTATTAAACAAGAATATGATTAAATATAACTTAAATAATATTAGTTTATGCTTTTTAGTAGAAAAGATTCAGGACAAGGAACTATTGAATACTTGATTATTATCGCAATCGTAGTAGTAATCGCACTCGTAGTAGTAGGACTACTAACAGGCTTCTTCGCAACCGGAAGCGGAGTAACAACAACACAACAAACAATCGGACAACAAACACAAATACTTGCTTTAACAGATATTGTGACTAACAAAGATGGCAATTATATTTTACAATTAAAATCAAACGAATTAGATCCAATAACAATAACAAAAATAACAATTGATGGTCAAGACCAAAATTATTATTCAAACAACACTTTATTATTAGGGAGTGAGATAATATTCCCAATATCAACTAATACAATTTGTAATGAAGGAACTAATACTAATACAAAAACCATAACAATAACTTATATACAAAAAGGAATAATAAGAACATATAATTATAAAAATGTTAACACATTATGCCAAGACTACCAATTATCTTCAAATTCAAATATCGCAGGAACAACCCCAACAACAAATACAACTTCGCCAGAAGAACCTGATCCAATAACTTTTACTGTAACTTATGATGGGAATAATGGAACTTGCACCCCTCTTAGTCGAGTAATTAATAGTGGGGAAGATTCTACCGCGCCAAGTTGTTCTAGAACAGGATATACTTTAACTGGTTTTCAAAGAACAAGTGGAAGTGGAGGAACTCTAAACACAAACACAGGAGCAGTTACTGACGTGACTGGTGACCAAACAATAAGCGCACAATGGGAAGAAGTAGAAACTTTTACCTTAACTTTTGATTCGCAAGGCGGAACTGATGTTGATTCAATTGAAGGTATTAGTGCTGGTTCAACAGTTACCCTTCCAAGTCCACCAACAAAAGAAGAATATGCTTTTGTGGAATGGAATACTAGTTCTGATGGAAGTGGAACAGAATTTACAACAAGCACAACAGTTAACGAAGACCTAACAATATACGCACAATGGAGAGAAGCAAATGGAATAATTCAAATTAGTACTTGTTCTGGATTACAAAATATGGATCAAAACTTATCAGGGCAATATGAATTAATAAGTAATGTTGATTGTTCAGGTGTAACTTTTAGTCCAGTTGGAAGTAGTTCTTCTAAATTTACTGGAAGTTTAAATGGAAATTATTTTAAAATACAAAATTTAACAATAACTAATTCAAGTAGTGTTGAAAATATTGGATTATTTGGTTTTATTGAAAATGCTACAATTTCAAAATTAGTTATGGAAAATCCTTCAATAGACGCATTTAGATACATTGGTTCAATTGCAGGCACTGCAAAAGATTCAACAATTTCAGAATGTGGAATTTCATTAGATATAGATACTGGTGCTTTTGAAAGAGGATTACACTATGGTGGATTAATTGGTAGATTAGAAGGAGGATTAGTTGAAAAATGTTATATGAAAGGAACAATTATTTCAGGAGGATTTAGTTCTGGTGGGATAGTTGGGTATTTAATTGGCGGGACTATTTCTGATTGTTATGTTAATGGTGATTTAGCCGCTGCAAGAGAAGGAAGTGGTGGATTAGTGGGTGGATATTATAATACTTCAATTTCAGAAATTAAAAACTCATATTCAAGAGGAACTGCTAATGCAGGATATCAGGGATATGCTGCAGGAATTACTTCAGCAGTTTGGGATTCTGCCCAAGGTTTAACAATAAATGATTCGTATAGTTTAATGACTGTTAGTGGAAATAATAAAGGAGGATTAGTTTCTTCATCAAAAGCAACAGTAAATAATTCCTTTTATACAACTACTGGAAACTTTAATTTTGGAACATTAGTAAGCGATCCAACCGTATTTTTAGAAGACACTCACGCAGTTTATTCAGAATGGGATTTTGATGAAATTTGGGCACTTGATTCAGAAATAAATGATGGTTATCCTTACCTTCAATGGGAATTGGAAATTAATTAGTAAAAAATTCTTCACTAAGAAATCTTTAAATACTTTAATTTTAAATAATACTTCATATTTAATTGGTTGATAAAAATGGATTTGTACGATGTTATAATAATTGGAGCAGGACCCGCTGGAACTACTGCTGCAAAAGAATGCTCAGCAAAAAATCTTAAAACTCTTTTAATTGAAGAACATGAAGTGATTGGAGAACCAGTTCACTGTGGAGAATGCATTTCAAAAGTTTGCTTGGACAAATTAGGCGAAATTGATGAAAGTGTTATTGCACAAAGAGTAAAAGGAATAAGAGTTTTGTTTCCTAATGGTAGAGAAAACTTGGTTGATGAAGAGGGTGCTGTTTTATACAAAGCAAAATTTGAACAATGGATTGCAAAAACTGCAAAACAAAATGGAGCAGAAATAATTTTAGGGACAAAAGTAATTGAATTAAAAAAAGAAAGCGAAGGAAAAAATACTACTTGGAAAATAAAAGCAAAAAATAAAAATAAAATAATAGAATTTACTTCTAAATTTATAATTGACGCAACTGGACCGCAAGCAATAACCAATACTTTATTACAATTAAATCCAAAACCAACTTTGGTTGTTGGACTACAATATGAACTAGAAGGCATTAGAAATGATGGATATTTAGATTTTTACATTTGGCCAAGTTTAGCACCACATGGATATTTATGGATGATTCCAAAAAAAGGAAATATTGCAAATGTTGGACTTGTAACTACAACTCCATCTAAATTAAAAGAAAACTTAGATGAATTTGTAAAAGTAAAAAATTATAATAAAAAAGAAAATAAAATAATCAAAACTTTTGGAGGGCCAATTCCTGCAAGTGGACCTGTTGAAAAAACATTTGATGATGGATTAATTTTAGTAGGAGATGCTGCTGGTTTTACTTCTCCTCTTTTTGAAGGAGGAACACATCTTTCAATTCAAAGTGCAATATTTGCTAGTCAAGTAATAAAAAAAGCGGTTCAATTAAACGATAATTCTAAAGAAGTTTTAAAAGAATATCAAGAACTTTGGAAAAAAGAATTTCCTAATTATGATAAACTAGTTGGTGGAAAAAATGCACTTTACTCTTTAACTAATGAAGAATTAAGTGATTTAAGTGACGTGATGCCACTTCAACTAGGAAAGTTAAGTAATAAAGATAAGTTAAGTGTTCTTTGGAAATTATTTACTAAAAAAAGACGACTTTTAAGAAGAAAAAC
>CAZBHA010000049.1:0-6029 GCA_964491675.1 uncultured archaeon | reverse complement strand
CCGGCGCAATTTTAGCCGTGTCTCATGATAATTATTTTATAAAAAAAATTGCACACAGAGTAATAAATATTGATAATGGAAAAGTAAAACAATTCAAAAAAAAATATTAAACACTTATAAAATAAATTAACAATTTGGCTAAGATTTATAAAAGGTATTTAGAAGAAATCTTTTATGAAAATAGTTTGTTTGGATTTAGAAGGAGTATTACTACCTGAATTTTGGCAAGAATTTGCTAAAGAAACTAAAATTGAACAATTAATGCTAACAACCAGAGATATTCCAGATTATGCTAAATTAATGGATATGCGCATTAAAATATTAGACGAAAAAAATTATGGAATTAAAGAAGTAAATGAAGTTGTTGAAAAAATGCAGCCCCTAGATGGTGCAGTTGAATTTATTAATTGGCTTAAAGAAAGGGCGCAAGTAGTAATTCTAACAGGAACTTTTTATGAGTATATTATGCCTTTAATGAGAAAACTTGGAAATCCATTTATGTGTGCAAATACTCTAATAATTGAAAATAATAAAATTGTTGGATATAAATTTAGAGAAAACGATGGAAAAATTGAAATGATTAATAGATTTAGAGAAGCTGGATTTGAAACTATAGCAATTGGAGATAGTTTTAATGACTTAAAAATGCTTCACGGCGCAGACAACGGAATTTTATTTAGAGCTAAAGAAGAATTAGTAGAATCTGAAAAATTGCCAAGTGCAAAAACTTATGAAGAACTAAAAGCTATTTTAACTCCAATTTTATAAAAAAAACTAATTTTAAAAAAATCAAACAAAATAATTTAATTAAATCTTTTTAAGGCATTAATTAATTTTAAAAAATTTATTTATATTTTATAGCATTTGTTTTAATTTTATTCATTACTTTTACTACTAATGCAGGATGTTTCCCAATAGTTGTTTCTTCTGAAAGCATTATAGCATTAGCTCCATCAACCACTGCTTCAAAAACATCATCAACTTCAGCATTACTTGGTTTTCTTGATTTTACCATTGAAAGAAGCATTTCAGTTGCAACAATAACAAATTTATTTTCAAGAATACATTTTTTTAATAATTCTCTTTTAAAATAAGGAACAAGTTCATAAGAAGTATTTCTTGATAAATCCCCCCTAGCAATCATTAACCCATCACTTGCTTTTATCAAATCATCAGCATTTTTTAATCCCCTTTTTGTTTCAATTTTAGAAATTATTTTTACTTTTTTATCAACTAAAAGATTTCTAATTTGTTTAATCTGTTTGCTAGAATTTGCATAAGACACTGCTAAAAAATCTATTTTTTGAGTATTAACCCAACTTATCACATTATTTCCTTTAATATCAACCATTATTAAATAATTTAACTTTTTTAATTTTTTAATTAAAGAATTCCACTCTTTTATAGAACCATATTTAGTATTAAGTCTAGCAATATTTGCTCCGTTTTTTTTCATTCTCTTTAAAACAGGCAGAGAAAAACTGCTTGGCCCAATTGTTGCAATAATTAAAACTTCTTTCATAATAAAATAAATGTTTTTTAGTTAATAAATATGCTGGAAAATAATTTTTAAAAAGACAAAATTTAGTTTAACTATTTTTTATAATAAAAATTATTTTTTGATTTTCCAAGTTCTTTTGCACTTTTTTCAATTAATTCTTTTATTTTTAAAATTCTATGTTCTAGGGAAACCGTGACTAGATTAATTCTGCTCTCAAAAACTGCAATTCTTGGAATAGATCTCATTACTGGCTCAAAAGTTAAAACTGAATAAATTAATTTTGTAGTTTTAATATATTCAACTTCTTTAACTTCACTAACTTTTTTAAATAACAATTTATACACTAAAAATCTTGCAAAAACAGAAATTAAACAAATAAGGTAAAATGAGTTACTTATTAAATAATAATTAAATTCTATTCTTTGAACAAATCCTCCAATTATTGCACCTAAAAAAATTGCACTTCCTATAAATACTGCTTGATACGAACTAAACCTAATAAGTTTTTTTTCATTAGAATAGTCAAAAATAAACACTGCAAGGGCTAAATTGTATCCTGAAAAAACTAGCCCATCAAAAAATTGAACAAAAATTAAAGCAAAAGGATTTCTTATTAAAATATAAAACAACGGAAAAAAGATTATTATTAATGAAGTTGCTTTTAGTGTTTTAATACTCCCAAATTGATTTATTATTTTTCCCCAATAATTCATCCCAATAGCCATTGCAAAAATTACTGTTGAAATTAAAATAGTATATAAAAAATAATCATTTTTTAATCCTAAATTTTCTAAAAAGTGATACCCTACAAATGGACCACTTAGTGAAATTGCAAAAGTCATTAAAGAAATATATAAAATAAAATAACCAAATTTGTTTTTATTTAAGTTTTTTACAAATCCAATAAATCTAATATTTTTTTCAAATACAATATTGTCTTTTGGTTTAGTTATTCCAATAAAAATTAACGAAGCAATTAATCTTCCCGCAGTTGCAATTAAAAAAATTGCTAAAAAAACTAGTGAAGTTTGTTCATTAAATAAATTAAGTGAAAAACCAAAAATTAAAAGAAAAATAAATGTTGAAATATTTATTATCATATTTCTAAAACCAAAAAAAGAACTAAATATATCACTAGGGACATTTGATTTTAACCAACTTTGCCAAATTGGATTAGCTAGAGAACCAACTGTTAAACTAATAGTATAAAATAAAATCAACCAAAATACTTGTCCTGTTTGAAAAATAAATGGAATAAATGCAATAGGTAAGAAAAACAGTGCTTGAAGTATTGTAAAAATTATTACAAGTTCTTTTCTTTTTTTAAATCTTTCAAGAATTTTTAAAGAAAATAATTGAAACCATGCAGCTAAAAGTGCGGGGAAAGCTGCTAAAAAACCAACTTCTACACTTGTTGCTCCTAAAAAAATTGCATAAGGGACAATAAAAGAAACTGCTACTGAAAAAAGAATTGTTGCAAAAAATCCTTCTAAAACAAATAATTTCAAATCTTTACTTAAATTAGAATTATCTTCAAACATACTACAATTACTATTTTTAAATTAATAAACTTACTCAAATTATTTGACTTTTAAATTTTCTAAAAATTCACCATAAAATAATTCAAATTCTCTTTGACCCATATTTTCTTTAAAAGCAAAAACACTATCACGCATATTTTCTTTAAAAAAAGCTTTTGGCGTTTGAGAATGAATCGCATCATTTTTATGAGTGAATAAAGTAATATCAGATATTACCCTATCATAACTATTTCCTTTTTTATAAAACATCCAAAAATCCATTGCATATGGCACAAATCCCAAATTAAATATAGTTGCCAAATCTTTTGCTAAATCTTTTATTAAGACTGAATCTTTCTTAATTAAAAGTTTTTTTAAAAAAATAGGATCAGTGTTATTTTTCATAGGATTAATTGGAAATATTTTCCCAAATCTTTTTGTTAAATTTTCCATTAAAATACTTTCAGGTGCACTAAAATATCTAAGTCTTGGAACAAAAAAAGAAGGGACTGGGAGAGCGGCTCGTTTAAATGCAGCGTATGCTTTTTTTGCATTTATTATTCTCTCTCGTTTACCTAATAAATTAACAGGACCTTTAAAAGAAATTTTTCTTTTTCTTTGCATTTCTTTTAAAACCACTTTTCTTTTTTTTCCATTTTTAAATTTTAGAGTTACTTTATGAACAGTAGATTCTGCCCCCACACCTATTTTTGAAAAAACAGGTTTTTTTATAGAATATCTTTCTCTTTTTTTAGCTTGAGCATAAGTAACTGGCATAATTTCACTAAACTAATAATATACAAAAGAGTAATTAAATGTTTTTAGTTTTCAGGATATGCTTCTTTAATTAGATTTTCTTTATCTTTCATTTTTTCTCTAATTGGACTTAATAAAGCATCAATTTCTTTTGCTAAGGCTTGTTTTAAATCCATTGGGTGTAATTTCCCTTCAGAATAAGTTTTCTCAAGTTCAGCATAATTAGAAAACTCTAGTTTTCCACCAAATTTTTCTGGTCGTTCTATAATAAATTTTTCATTTTTGTCTTGTTTAGAATTCATTATAACAAATTTACAAAACGCTAATACTCCGTTTTCAGCAAGTTCTTTTTCAGGACAATATGCTTTGTTTAATTTTTTTTGAATAATTGTTAAATCATCAAGTAAATCAATTTTTGAATTAGGGTCACTTGCAGACATTTTTCCACTTTGAGTTAGACCTGGAATTAACGGATTAATTATTTCTACTCTTGGAGAATAACCTAATTTAGGTAAATTTTCTCTAGCAAAAACAAGTATTTTTCTTTGATCTCTCCCCCCAAATTGAACATCAGCTTCTAAATATACTTCATCAAGTGCTTGCATTAAAGGATAAATTATTCCAGATAACTTTGGATTATCCCCCATTTTTACAACATCACTTGCCGCTTTTGTTGCATCATGAATTGAAACAAAACTAGATAATCTTAGTAAATCATGTGTATATTCTTTGTTCATTTGAAAAGTTGATCCTTTAACAAATTCTAATTTATTAATATCCGCCCCCACACTTTCAAACATTCCGCTAATTACTAAACTATAATATTCATATCGCTTGTCAAGTAATTCCCAAGGACAATTATCAAGAGCACCGTGTAAATCAGCAAGCAATATTTTAACCTTAAAACCAGCTTTTAAAAAATCAGCTAATTTTACTACCCATGCATAATAACCAATATGAGGCCTTCCAGTTACAGCAGTACCTAAATATACTACTAGATTTTTTTTTGTTTCAATTAATTTTTTTAACTCATCAATTTGTAAAATTTCTTCAACATTTCTAGAAATTAGCTCAAATTTTTCATTATTATCCATAATAAACTAAATAATAAAAGCACTTAATGATTTAAAATAGTTACTAACTCAAAAAAATTAAATAACATAAAATAATATTATTTATAAATAAAGAGCAACTAACTTATTTAGATGAAAATCACAAAACCAGTTAAGAAGAGCATTAAACCAAAAGAGGTTGCTAAAAAAAGAGCTGAATTTTTCTTAGAACACGCTAGAGAAAAAAGAAGTGTAACTAAATATAACTCAGGTAAACAATTTTTAGAAAAATTTAAATTTTCTTTATATAAAACAAAAAGTAGAACTTTTTTAATTGATTTAAAAAAAAATTTAACAAACACGCCCCTTTCTATTGCAATAATTTTTAATCTACCTAAATTAAAAAATAAAAATGTTATTGCTTATGAAGCAAGAGTTAGATTTTCTGGAAAAAATATTATAATTGAAAGTTTACAAGGTTCAAAAAACTTAATTGAAATACGCGATTTTGAAAATCTTGTAGGACTGCCAGCTTCGAGATATTTATTTAAAGAAATATATAATCAAGCAAAAAAAGCAGGATATAAAAAAGTATTAATTAGAAAGCCAGAAAATCAAATTTCATATAAAGATCCTAATTGGGTAGATTCACTTGACAAAAGAGGAAAAAAATTACTTGAAAAAATTCAATTTAATGAAGCAACTTCACTTGAAATAAAAGAATTTGAAAAACATAAAGAAGAAGCAATAAAAATAATTAGAGCAAGAATGAAAAAAATATACGAAACTGTTGCTATTGCTGAAGGCATGCGGACACAAGAAAACTATTTTGTTAAAGAAGTAAAATAGATTTTTTTAAAATTTAAAATAATATTTTTGGACAATTTTATTTAAAAAAAATCATCCAAAAAAATATTAACCAGATTATTTTTTTATTAATAGTACTAGAGTTATAACTGCACCAATCATTGATAATACATTTAACATTCCAAGTATTGACAAATCAGAACTTGTTAAAAAATCCAATACTACAAGTAATAATATTCCTATTGCTTGTAAGCCAACAAAACTAGTTAATATATCTTTTTTTCCTTTTGATACAGAGACAAGTTGTATTGCCCATGAAACAATTATTAGAAACATTCCTGCCCATGCTAATTCAATCATTCTTATGCACCTCCTTAAAAAAATAAAAGTTTT
>CAZBHA010000048.1:0-6309 GCA_964491675.1 uncultured archaeon | reverse complement strand
TCCACTTGCAATAGTATTATTCCAGCGTAATCCATATCCGTCTCCGCTAGTATTTTTTGTATCAGGACTATTTACCCAAGTTGTCATACTTTTTCCACTATGGTCCACACATCCAGTTCCAATTCCAGTCCAATTCATAAATCTACTTCCAGTAGTTTGTGGTTGTCCATCAACTTCAACTGAATAGAATGCATAAGCATCGATTGCATCGTTTCTTGTAATATCAAGTATTACAGGAATTGCAATACTAGGGCTTAATACTAAATCAACATCTTCACCAATTCTTTGTACAGTTAATACATTTCCTGGTCTAGTAAAGTTCATATTGTAAAATGAATTATCTACACTAACATTTACTCTTGTTGGAGTATTACTTGTAGGATTTGGTGTTGCATAAACTGTGTTTGATCCTTCAATAATTGCGAATGCTTTTTCACTTAATTGATTATAATTACTTCCATATCCTTGTCTTCCATTATCTGTATCAAGTCCAATTTTTCCATTAAATGATACATTGTAAATTGGGTTGTATGGAACAGGATCTCCCCAGTATTCTAATTCTAAAGTTACTTTTTTAATATCCTCATGAGTATTCCATGTCCAGCTCTCATTATTAAAATCTACAATTAAACGTGCATTATATTTTCCAGCTCTCCATGCTCCAGGACTATTATCCCATTTTATTTCAAATTTATCATATCTCATTAAGTCTCTTAATTGAGTAACATATGCTGGTGGAGCACTAGCAAAGCTCATTAAGTAAGCATCAAGATCGTTTTTGAAATCAGTACTAAATGAATCTCTTGTCAAATTAATATTAAAATTAATATATTCAAGTACTTTTGAATCATTTATATTATTTGCAGAAAGTACTTTTTCAAAATTATCTTTTTTAGTATCATAAGATTGACATTCTTGTATTTCGCTTCCGCCAATTAATAAAGCACTAATTAATGAATCATTAGTTGTATCATTATTTTGACATCCTGCACATAAATCAAGATCCATTGTTGCTATAACATCAAATTTTCCACTTCCTATAGTACTAGGGATATCTAAAATGTAAGTTGAATCACTTGTAAATCTTTTTGTTTCTTCTAAATTTAATATTGTAGTCCCATCTCTTTGTATTTGTAATTTAACAGTTGCGCCAAGTTCTTGAGAATTATTTGTTCTTAATATTACTTCTGCTTGGTAATTATCACCAGCTTTTTTCATTTTAATACTGGTTATTGCAACATCTATTTCATTTCCGTTTAAGCTTTGTGATCTTGTTCCAAGATTATCAATTGCACTTGGACAATTTGGTAAACTATTAGTATTAAAGAAATTTTTTAAGTATTCAATTTTCTTTAATGTACTAATTGTAGCTTGAGTTACATCACAGTAAGTATAATTTGGATTTGCTTCATCACATTGTTCAATATTAATTCCGTCCCAACTCCAATTTAATAACATTTTTGGAACAGCATCAGGTCCTGTTGCTCCGCTCTTGCTTCCAACAGTACAATTTGCAATTTCTCCAGGTGCGCATGGATAAGTATTAGGCCCACATTCAACATATTCATAAGAGTTAAATAAAACTCTGAATTTCTTTTCATAATTTCTTGTACTTTCAACTTCTAAATCGTCTACAATAATATTTGCTGTTGGTGGAGTTGAAGGATTAATTATTTCCATAAAGAAATTTTGTTTTTTATCATCATAATCATTTCTATCTTTTGCTGCTTCTTTTATGTCTTTATAATCATAATCAGTTTTGTATAATTTTTCTTTTCCAGTAACAGTTATTATTCCAACAAATGGTTCGTAAGGATTTGGATTATTTTGTCCACCATTAGTAAATGTTAATTCTCGTACTTCTACTAGGCCTAAAGTTGCACTAAGTGCTTGTGGGTTAAATACAGTTCCTTGGTTTTGAGTTAAACCTTGTCCGCTACTATTATTTGCAGTTGTATTTTGTCCAGTTGTTTGTGTACTAGGATTATTTGTTACTGTTGAAGTAGTGCTTGCTCTTGAAGTTAGGTTTTGGTAGTATTGGTCATAATCATAAGTTACTTCTCCAACACTCATTCCTACTCCGCCATCACTTTGTAATGAAACACTAATATCATCAATTAAATTAACTGTGAAAGTTTCTGAGTATTCTATAGTATTGTCTTGTCCCATTAAAATACTTAAAAGTCCTGCCCAAAGTGCTCCACCAAGTGCGCTTCCACCCATTGCTCCTGCTCCAATATTAATTATATTTGCAGTTAGTATATCTCCAGCATTAACTCCACTAAACATTCCTGAATTGTTTTGTGCAAGGAGGAAGTTTGCAGCTGGAGTAGAATTTGGGAAAGTTTGTATCATTTTTTTATAAGCAATTTCTTCTATTTGTTTATCCTCAATTTTTTTGTCATCACTTGTATCTATTGCCGCTCTTTCTGCTTCAGCGGTTTCGCTAATTGTTTCTTTTTCATCATTAGCTAATGTAATTGCATTAATTCTTTGTTTTGCTGCGTCTATTTTTTCTTTTTCTCTTGATACTAATGGTCTTAATGACTCAATTAATTTTCCTGCGTCTGTTGCTTCTTTTCCTGCGCTTGTTTTAATTTTTGCAATTTGTTTATTAATTGCAGTTTCTTCTGCTTTTTGTTCAGCAGGAATATTTTTTATTTGAGTTTTTACAGTTTCTAATCGTTTTTCTAAACTACTCAATTCTATTTTTGAACGGTTTAAACTTATACTTAAAGTTCTTTGAATTGCAGCAACAGGGATTCCTAAAAAGCTTGTAATTCCCGCATTAACTTGCCCAGTTATTTTTTGAACTTCATTCTTTTTATTGTCTATCTCAAAAGGAAGTTTGTCTGCTATTTGTTCTAATTCAGTTTGTTTAGTTTTATATTTTTTGTTTACAATTAATTTTTCTTTTTCTAAAGTTTCAATTGCTTCTGAATCAGGGCTTTTAGTAATTGTTTGGCCATCACTAATTTGTTGTAATTCAAATTTCTTTTTATCAAGTATATCTAAATACATATCTAAAACGTCAGTATTATTTTTTAAAATTTCAATAATTCTTTTTCTAGATACTTCCACTTTTTTATTGAATTCTTTAACTTGTTTTAAATAAGCATCGCTTTGCATTGTAGTTTGTTCAATATTTTGTGATTGTTTTGCAATTTCAACATCTTCTTTATTAGTTTGCCCAACAGTAACTACGGGGTCTGTTTGATTAGTTACTTTTGTTAACATCGCTTTAATTTCACTATCAAAATCACTTTTGTATTTTTGTATATTACCAAATTCTTTTTCTACTTCGTTTATTTGCTGGTCAATTGCAGCCCTTAGTTTATCTTGATTTGTAGGAGTAATAGTTTCTGAAGTTACTTCTTCTTGTGCTAATTGCTCTTTAGTAAAAAAATTCTTAACAAAACGATATGGCCCAGTAACTACAGTTGTTGCAACACTTCCTGCAGTTTTAAGTCCTGTTAATGCAGCGTTTCCTAACATTCTTGCTCTTGAAGGGTCTTGATATAAAGTTTCTTTTTGACTTTCTAAAGCACTAACTACTTCTGTTTTTTCTTTTTCAAAATCATTAACAACATCTTGTGGGGATCTATAACCTAAAATATTTTCTACTTCGCCCATATGTAATGCAGCAAGGTCTGCACTTCTAACGTCCAGTTCTCTATCAGCTTCAAGTTCTGCTTTTGTAACATTTTCTTCATCTTTTGTTAATGGAGTTACTGCTCTTTTTAATCTTTTACTGATTGCTGCGTCCCAAGGAGTTAGTTTTCCACTTGTAAGTAGTCCAGCTATTCCTCCAACAAGCATGTCTCGTAGTACTTTATCCCAATCAAATCCTTCGTCTCCACTTACTTCTACGCCTACACTTTTTTGTGTACAATTATTTCTTAAGTATCCAGCGTCAGTTCCATCAAATTCACTAAATGGTGAATCATAAATATCAAATTCATATCTTGATAAAGTAAAGCATGAATCTGCTGATGGATCTAAAATTGCTTTTACGTTTCCAATTAATTCTTGTCTTCCAGTTCCTAGTCTTCCTTGTACTAAATTATTATATGCTCCAGGTATATCATCTTCATTTCTTGTAATTGTTACATCTTGACTTTCTCCTGCACTTAAAGTAAATATTTTATTACTAATTGATAAGTCACTTTGGATTTGGAAGCTTGCTTCAACCGTACATCCATTTGTTACACTAAAACTACCAGTTTCTCCTTCTCCAATTCTAATTAAATCGCTTCCAATAACAATACAACTTGAGTCAACTATATCTATTGAATAATCTATTGAAGTGCTTAGTATTTGTCCTGTTGAATCAGTTGGATTTGTTGCATTAAAAGTAATTGTTCCGCTTGTTGTTCCAGTTGTTCCTCCATATGGAGTAAATTTCAAAGTTACTGGTACTACTTCGTTAGGGTTTACTCTTGTTTTAAAAGTTCTAGCAAATCCTCTTGAAAGTTCAGTATATGAAGCTACACTTTGTGCTGAAAATTTTCCTGTAGTATTTCCACTAGGGTCTACCATTGCACCTAAATTTTTAAGTGAAACAAATACTCCTTCAACTGCACAATTATTTTTTATTTCAAAACTAATTTCTACTTCTTCACCTTGTGTTTGAGTTTTCCAATTAGTTTGAGTTATTTCTAAGCAACCCACATTATCAACATCGCTTCCAAGTCCCACTCTAATTTTTGCATCTACTTCTTGTACCCAACTATAAGCATCATTTCCAACAGTTACTAAGAATTTTCCTTCTACATCTCCAGCAGTAGGAATTACTGGTGCGCTTATTACTTTAAAATCAATTTCTTCAAAGTCATTAGAAAATATTGTTTTTCCAACATAATTACTAAACCAAGAATCCATTCTTGCAGTACTAATTAGTCCTTTAGTTTTTCCACTAAATTCTATTTTTTTAATTTTTAAATCAAACCCAGTTTTATTTTCTATTTTTACAGTTTTAATATCTTCTAATTTTGTTTGTGGGTTAACTGTGAAACTTAAATTTTGTGGAGTAATAGTTACAACATCTTCACTAATATTAAATTCAATTGTTTTTGTTTCAAACTCTGGTTTTTCTACACTTATTTTTAATAATTCGTTAGGTAATGAAGCTGGTATTTGTACTGTTGCAAGTCCTAATTTGTTTGTAGTAGTTTCATAAATTTTATGTCCAAACCTGTCAAATAATTTTACGCTTGCATTATCTATTTCAAGTCCATTAGCAACATTTATTGCTCTTAGTGTAATATTTTGAAGTTGTCCACTTGCAAGAGATTGCATTTTGTCAGTGTATTTATTATCAAATAAATATTCTATTTTCATTTTTTTATCGCTAGCAATATTTACTCCAAACATTTTTTCATAAAGTATTGTGTCAGCATTTCTTAGTCTTAATAGAAGTGTCCCATACCCAATTTGTCTTGGAGTAACTTCAAGTCCATTAAATGCAAATTCAGTGTCTTTTCTAAAATCACCAAGTGCTATCCACTGAGTTTGGTATCCATTAATATTTGCTGTAGTTAAATTATTGTTTGGTGCAATTAAACTATAATTTCCCATTAACAAATTTTCTTCAGAGTTTTCAAGTTTTGTACTTGTGCTTTGGAAATTTAATACTGAAGCATTACTTACTTTTATTCCTAAAAAGTATTTTGAATTATTTTTTGCATCAAAACTACTATCAAAAGATGATTTTATTCCATCTGCATCAGTATAAGTTGCACTTACACAAAAAGAATTATCTCCAACTGTTTCACAAAGACTTTCTGTTCCAATCCAAGCATATGCTTTTTTTGTCATTGCATAAAGTGCTTGTTTGTTTGAATTACTTTCTGTTGTTCCTAGTACTGCATCAAGAGGATCTCTTTCATATCCATTGTCAACTCCCCATGCTCTATAACCTAGTTCAATTATATCTTCTAGTCTAGCATTTTGTTTTATTTTAATTGTTGCTCCTATTCTAATTTTTCCAGGCGCATATCCAAATTTGTTCCATATAGCTTGAGCCCATTTACTTTCTTCTAAATTTAAATAATCTTGATCAATATTATATCCTTTTGGTGAATTAAAACTAGCTCCTTTTAACCCGCTGTGAACTCCAGGAACAATTAATTCTTTTATATAAATTTTATCCATTTCTGTTTTTGTTACTGTTTTGTCTCCAGCTCTAACAAAAAATCCTAATTCATCATATTCTTGTGGTGCAGTTAATTCAAACACTGCAGTGTATTCTTCACCAGGTTGTGCCTTTAATACTTTTTTATCATTTTTATAAAGTCCAACAAATTCTAC
>CAZBHA010000047.1:2610-6346 GCA_964491675.1 uncultured archaeon | reverse complement strand
TATCCTGAACAAGAGGAAACTGAGCTTCAAATAATATCTATTTGGGATGTATTAAATGTACAAGAACATACTCAGGCAAAACATTTAGTGAGTGTAATACCATATGATGAATGGATAAGTATGGATGAGATAAGACGAAGAATTTGGGATATTTTCCAAATAGAATATAAAAATGACCGTAGTTTGTACCCATATTTAAAAACAATGGTTGATCTTTGGCTTATTGAAACTAGTAATATTGGCGGTAAAAGAAAATGGCGAAAAAGAGATTTATTAATTAAAAAAAGTGAGAAAAAGAAAAAAGCCGAAGAAATAGAGCAAAAAATAGCCTTAAATCAATAAAAAACCAAAAAGAAAAAGTTTTTTTCTAAAAAGTAAAAAAATTATATTATTTTTTTAATATATAATTAATAAATCAAACAAATAAACTATTAAAAACACACATAAATTAGGACACATTTTTAGTCGAACTTTTAAATTAGATAAATAATTAAATAATGTCAATTATTGATTATCTTTTAGTTTTTTATAGTTTTGATAAAAATTAGATAAAATATTTGAATTAGAATAAACCAGTTTAAACCAATCTAATTCCACTATTTTTTTAGCATCAGCAAGTAATGCAGCTGCATAATTGTCTTTTAATGAGGAATTTGCAGCATTTTCAATTTCTTTAGATAATTTTACTGGCCCTTCTGAGTTATCTACAAATTTACGTGAAATTAAATCTTCAAGTGCTAAAAGGATCTCTTTTTCATCAAGGTCTTTCTCATTTAAAAAATAAGTACATTTCCAATCCCCTTTCATAGTCCATGCGTGAGTTGGATTATGTCCTGTTTTAAAAAAATCTTGTAAAAGTTGAAATGCAGCAGGAGGAACAATTACACAATTCTTCCCTGGTCTAATATAAGGAAAATCAGAAAGAATTCCTGCTCTATGATATTTGTAAGTTTTTCCATTTGATTTGTACACTGATTGAGTATATCCATAAATTGCTCTAAATAGTTTTTGATAAGTATATGAAGAGTGTTTTATTGAATCGGGCAAGATAAAACGGTATTGAACAAAATATCCTCGAACTGACACACCCAACACTTCCATTAATATATAATATAAAAAAATCAAATTCTTTTTATGTATATATATTATATATAACTAATATTTATACTTTTATTTTTTATTAATAAAAAATAGATGTCCTAGAAATTGTGTTATTTTTTAAAATAAATTAGTAAAAAGATTGTCCTAGTAGTTGTGTGTTTTTAATTAAAATTTAATTGATTTTAAAAATAAGGAAGAAGATAAAATTAGATCAATTACTTATCTTCTTCTATAATTATATCTTGTTGTTGAAACTGGTTGAGTTCTTCTTGGTTCATCAGCTTCTTCAGTTACTCTAGGAGCGTTTGAAACAATAATTATATCGTTTGCAGAAGCAACATTTTTGTAAGGAATACTTTTTTCTGAAAGAATCTTTTTTGCGTCTGATTTAGTTTTTACTTTCAGTGGTTCAGTAGTGATAGTTTCAAGTTTTCCTTTTTCAAGGTTAATTATAATATCATATACTTTTCCTTTATATCCTGCTTTTGCATCATAAATGTCCATTCCAAAAAGCTTTGATAATCTTATGCTCATATTATTTCCTCCTCTTACAATAGAAACACCCTTTGCATATTTAAATCTTTTTGTTTTGTGGAAATTTTAAGTAGTTCCTGATATTATACATAATAATATTTTAATTTTAAATTATTTTTATTTAAATTAATTAAGTATACATAATTAATTTTAAATTTTTTTATATAAAATAGTTTTTCTAGTTAAAATTTATTACTGGAATAATGGGGGCTGGTGTTGAGTTACAACTTATCAAGTGGGCTCTCTACTTTTTTTAACTGGTCACTTGCAACATTAGTGTAAATTTGAGTGGTGTTTAGGTTGCTATGTCCTAAAAGTGATTGAATATATCTAATATTTACTCCTGCTTCTAAAAGATGTGTCGCATATGAGTGTCTTAAGCTATGAGGGGTAACATGTTTAGTAATTTCTGCTTTTTTTGCAGAAGATCTAACAATTCTTTGAACAGTATCAGTAGAAAGGGGTTTTCCATTTTTTTTAGAAAAAACATATTCACTTTTTACTTTTTTCTTATTTAAATATTTTTTTAAATCACTTAACCAATCTTTAGAAAGAATAATTATTCTATCTTTATTTCCTTTTCCACTTTTAATTAATGCAGTTCTCTCCTTGATATTAAGTTCTTCAACCTTTAATTTTACAACTTCACTTACTCTAGATCCTGATCCATACATAAATTGTAACATTAAACGATTTCTTCCAAATTTAGTTGCCTTAAAGAGTGATTTTATTTCATCTTTACTAAGTACTTTTGGAAGTGACTTTGAGCGTTTAGGGGTTTTTATATTTTCAATTATTGCTCCTTTTTTTAAATAATGTTTAAAAAAATATTTTAATGCAGCATTAACTAACCCAATTGTTGCATTAGAACAACCACTTTCTTTTTTATCAGCTAAGTATCCAATCAAATCTCTTTCAGTTATTTCTTGCGGGTCTTTATTTATTTTTTTTAACATTTCTTGTACATAAATTAAATACATCTTAAAAGTTTTGCTAGAGTATCCTGCAATAATTAATTCTTGTTTGAATTCTTTTATTGTTTGATTAAATTTATCTTCTTGCATTAATTAAATAGAATTCTTTTAGATTTTAATGTTTGGTTTAGTAATTTTTTTAAAATTTAAAAAACAAAAGCAAGGTTTTTAAATGGAATAAATATAATTCATTTATGGCTCGAAATTTAAAAAAACCAGTTGAAGGAAAAAAATTAGCAGACACTCCGGATATGGTTGCATGGCGTCAAGAATTTGAAGAAATGGATTTAGCAGCACATAAAGCTCGTTTAAAACAACTTGGTCTTGATGATGAAGAACTTGCAGAATTTGAAGAAATGGAAACTAAAGGAATTGCCTTGGAAGATGAATTAGTGCATGAAGGTCCTGAAATTAAAGAAGATAAAAAATCTTTAAAAGATAAAAAGCCCGCTAAAAAGAAATAATTATTTTTTTCTACTTATTTTTTTATTATTTGTTTTATTATCATTTTCTAAGTAAATTGTTTGTGTAGGGAGAGCAAATTCAATATTTTCTTTTTCAAACTCTTTTTTAATTGTAAGTCCAATTTCATCTTTTGCAAGGACCATATCTTTCCAAATTCCTGTTTTTGTAAAAAACATTACAAATATATTTAACGAAGAAGATCCAAATTCTTCAAAAGCAACAACTGGT
Organism: uncultured archaeon; assembly: GCA_964491675.1. Classification (GTDB taxonomy): domain Archaea; phylum Iainarchaeota; class Iainarchaeia; order Iainarchaeales; family JAAZKV01; genus JABIDZ01. Next base: position 3,044 of record CAZBHA010000047.1, on the reverse strand, counting down.
TCTTTTTGACAAAGTTCACAATCTTCTATTGCTTTATAAATAATTTTTTTAGCTTTTTCTAATTTACTTAAAGGAGTATTGTAAGTAACTCCTATTTTCCAAATTGTTTTTCTTTGAGGGGCTGAAGTAATATTTGTAATAATTGCTTCTGAAACTAGCGAGTTTGGAAAAACCATTAATCTTTTTTCTAAGTTTCTAATTTTTGTGTGTCTTAGTGATATTTCTTCAACAGTACCTGTGTTTCCTGCGATTTCAACAGTGTCTCCTAATATAAAAGGTCTAGAAATTAAAATGTTTAATCCTCCAAAAACATCAGCAACAGTTTTTTGTGCAGCAAATGCTATAGCAAGTCCACCAATTCCAAGTCCTGCGATTAAAGTAAATACATCAAAGCCAAAATTATCTAGTGAAATAATTATTGCTAAGATAATTGT
>CAZBHA010000047.1:0-2560 GCA_964491675.1 uncultured archaeon | reverse complement strand
ACTTGGGTTATTTGGTCATCAAATTTTGTTTTTGTTTTTGAAGTTAGTGGTTTTATAAAAATATTTAATATTGTGTCAATTAATCTAAGAACAATCCAAGTTCCTCCAACTATCCCAAGGAGTTTAATAATATTATAAAAATAAAAATTGACTGTTTGATCAAAAGTTAAAAATTGATATCCTAAAAATAATCCAAAAACAAACATTAAAAATGCGAGAGGTTCCTCAATAAGATCCAGTAAAATATCATCAAGCTCACCTGGAATTTTTTTAGTAATTCTTCTTCCAAATCCTTTAGTAAAAAAAATAAATGATTTTGCAATTAAAACAAATATTACTATTGTTGCAAAAAAATAAATCCATGAAATTAATGGATTAGCAAAATAGATTGCATTAAAGAATTCAAAAGCCATACTTAAACTAAATAGAAAACCTTTTTATAATTATCAACCAAAATATTAATATGAATTCTAAATTAAAAGATTCTCCAAAAACTTATTTGTTAATTGTCTCAGCATTTTTACTTTTTTTAATAATTATTTGGCCAATTTATTTTTTTGGTTTTTCAAGTATTAATTTTATTGAACTTGGGATTAATGAATTAATTTCATTTACTATTTTTGAAGTTATTTTAATTATTTGTTTAATTATTTTTTGGGAATTTTATAGAAGATTTTTCAAAAACTAAATCTATTTTTTAATAATTTTGTTAATTTTGTTAAAATGTATTTTTTAATGGCATTTTGGCAATTTGTGTAAGTTTAGTATGTTTTGCGTAATAGAAATGCTTATATATATCCTCCGCACCATTACATATGGTCTGGTTTTTTTAAACCAATTATTTTAATTTGAGGTGAGCTAATGAGTAGTATTTTGCTTGATTTGGGTGTCGATGAAAAGATGAGACTCAAATTATTAGAAGAAGAATCTAAAATGAGATCAAAGCAACCAGAAGCATGGACTAAAACAAAATTTAGAAAATATGCTAATTTTGGTAGAAATAGATCTAAAGATGAATAAAACTGTTTTTTAAGTTAAAATTATTGAGAGATTGTTTGTCTCTCAATCAATTTATTTTTTTAAATATTATTTAACTACTTCTAAGGTTCCCATTTTTCCAGTACTAATTTGAAGTTGTCCTTGAAACTCACTAGTCCAACCATTTGTTATTTTTACAGTTTGACCTTCTTCAATATCTTTTGCTTGGTCATTCCATAAAGTTAGAGATATTTCTTCTCCAGTTTCATCTTTTGCTGCAGCATTACAAACCATTCCTTGGCCTTGTGCTGAAGTAAAGCTTCTTGGTTCTCCTTTTGAAACAATTTCTAGTGTTATTTCAGTTACACTCATTCTTGGTTTTAATTCTTTTATTAACATATTTTCACCTTTTATATTATTTTTAATAACATAATCAATATATTACTATTTAATTAGTCAATAAACTTAAATCTCTTGAAGTTATTCCTGATTTGGTATATTTTTTTAAAAAAATTATTGTTTGAGTTCGTTTAACTGCTTGAAATTTTGAGATTCTTTTATGAATTATTGAAAGCTCTTGGCTATCTTCAGCTCTAATAATTGCAACTAGTGCATTTGATAATGTAGTAAATACATCCTGGACCTTATCTTCATTTAGTAAATTTTTAATTATTTCATCATTTTTTCCAGGATAAGTTTTTATTATTACAAATGCTTTTAATCCCAAATTAATGAACTTGTATCCTTCATAGCTAAGTTCTACAGTTTTTTTTAAAATTACTTTATTATTTTTAAGTTCTGCCCATCTTTTTGAAAGAGTATTACGGTGAAATTTGTATTTTTTTGCAATTTCTAAAATACTTATTTTTGGGTTATTGTTTTTTTCAAGAATTAAAATATTATCCATTTTTTTAATTGGAAAATTTTTTATTTCTTCAAATTTTAAATAATGTGATTTTATTTCTTTATTTGAATAGTAAGTTTGAACATCAACTAAATCATTTGAAAGAATTTTTTCTATTTCAAAAACATATTCATTTAATTTTTCATAACTTTTTCCAATTACTTTAATTGCAATATCATACTCTCCAGTTATTTCTGAAATAGTATGGACATAATGCAGGGAAGTTAATTTGTTTAGTAATTCTTTTTCGTCAATTTCTGCCCAATTCACTGAAATAAAAATCCAAGCAAAATTATTTAATTTAAAATGGCTTAAATTAATTAAATATCTTTCTTTTACTATTAATTTTTCTTCTTTAAGTTTTTCAATAACATATTCGATTGTATTTAATTTTAGTCCTAGGCGATCTTCTATTCTTGTAGCGTTATAAATCCCATTTACATAGCTTTCATTCAAAATTTTTTTTCTTAGTTCTATTTTGCTATGCATATTAATAATCCAGCTTTTCAGATTTAAGTACTTTTTGGTTTTGCACTTTATTTGCTATTGGACGAGGGTCAGAAGGTATGAATATAATATTTTTTGCCTATTTGCACAATTACTGAGTTTTTTTGTGTGCACCACAATATTTGGTTTAATTAATTAGTTAGGGAGTTATCTTATCAGTGATGGAGGTTA
>CAZBHA010000046.1:0-6378 GCA_964491675.1 uncultured archaeon | reverse complement strand
ATTGAGAATGGGCATTGTCAATTTTTAAATTCAAAAAATATTTGTGAAATTTACAAATTTCGCCCAGCTCCTTGTAAATTATTTCCTTTTTTGGTTGTTGAAGGATATAATGAAAATTATCCTTTTTGTGAATTATTTAAAAAAACTTATAAAAATTATTCTAAAAATTCAAAAACTTTTCAAAAAAAGATTACAACTTATTTTAAAACAGTTGATAAAAAAAGCATGTTAAAAGTTTGGAGTTCTTTACCAAAAAGTGGAAAGTTTTTTTTAAATGAATTATTTTTGGGTAGTATTTCTTCAAAAGAATTAGAAATTATATTAGCTAAAAAAATAAAATAATTTTATTTAATAATTTGACAAAATAATTAATTTTTTTGCTTCAACATATTTTTTATTTATTGGATAATTTCCATTTAAAATATCTTTTTTCATTGCTTCATATTCTTCAATTAATCTAGCAATAGTATTTTGAAATATAATTAATTCGTTTGCATCATCGTTAAAAATTTCGTTAATATCATCAAATATAAAATTGTTATAAGTTAATTTAACACTTTTTCCATTTGAAATTACATTTTCTTCATCAAAATAATAATAATCATAAATAAATTCTTCATTAGCTTCAAATAATACACTCATAAAAATAAACACTGCAAATTGTTCTATATAAAAATCTTTGTTGCCTTTATTATAAATTTCATTATCTTTTTGTTTTAACCAAAGAAAATCTTCTTTTATTGAAGAATAATAATGCTCATCATATTCAGTTTCATACTCAGTTCCAATTAATTCAAGTGCTTGTAACATTTGATCAATTTCAAATTGATTATTTTGGTGTATTGTAGTGCCCTGTACAATTTTTTCATTTAAATTAGAATCAAATAATCCAATTGACCAAATTGTTAAAATTATTATTAAAATTGAGAAAATAATTGCAATTATTGCACCTGGGTAATTTTTTATAAATTCGCTAGTATTAGTTTTCTTTTTTATATTTTTTTTGTTTGTTTTTTTAATTGGCATAAAAAAAAGATAGTTGAACAGTTTAAAAGTAATTAGGGTTTGTTAATTATCTTCATAATATAATTTTATGTTGTCTTCTTTTCGTTTTTTTATTACAAAAAATAAAATTATGGTTGTAATAATTATTATTAGTATAAATGGGAAAAATATATTGCTAAATTGACCTAATCCAAAAAGTCCAGTTATTGGCGCATCTAAATTGTTGTCATTTGTATCAAGGTGAAAAATCGTGTTTTCAATAATTAAATTTCCTGATTCGCTTGTGTTTATGTTTAATGGTTCTATTAAAGTTTGATTAGTATCAACAATTTTTTCAGTTGAATTAGTAGTTACTGGTGTGGGATTTGTTGGATAAATTATTCTTCCTCCACTACTTCCTCCGCCACCTCCACTACTTGGGGGAGTATAATTAATATTTAACGAAAAATTCCAGTCTGTTGAATTATTATCTGCTTTATCAATAGCTTTTACAAAAAAGTTATAATCTCCATTACTAAGTCCGCTGAATGTGTATGTATTATTAGTAGTATATGTCCAGTTTATTTTATCTGTACTAATATAATATCCTTTAATTCCACTTTCATTTCCATCTGTTGCACTATAATTTAATGTAACATTATTTTGGGAAATGCTGTGAGTCAATGAAAGCATTTGTGGTGCATTAGTATCAAGAAAAGTAAATACTGGTCCAAAAATAAAATTATTATCTGCAGCATCTCTTACAATTATATATATGTTTTTGTTTCCATCATTATTATTACAACCAAATAAAGCGTTATTTATATCAAATCCATTATAATTAAAAGGATTTGAATTAAAACTTACCCAACTACTCCAATTATTAGAATCACAAGAAAATGCAATTTCTTTTACAAAAGATTGGTTGTCAATTGCATTAACATCAATGTTTGGAAAATTAGTGTTTGTAAATTCATTAATATTTGCCGAATATATTATTGGTTTATTTTTATCTATTATAATATTTCTATCTGCAAAAGCTAAATTTTTTGCCATGTCGCTCATATTAATATCAATTATATATTCTACTCCATTATTCAAATCAGGGGTTGTTATGTATAATTTATTTTGTGGTTTATTATAATCTAAGTAAGTATTTCCAAAATAAGTATTCCCATCAATTGTAATTATTATTGAATCAAAATTAATATCACTCCCCACGCTAAATAGATCTAATGCTAATGGTCCATTTTCGGGGTTATAATAATTATTATCAAAATTCCCAATTATTGGTGGGGAGTTGTCTATTATAAAATAGGAATGTTTTTGATCGGGTGCACTGGGTAGTCCAGTAACTGTAACTCTTAAATCATACATATTATCAGTTTTAGTTTTTGAATTAAATTCAAAATAACATATTGGATTATTTAAAAAGTTTGAATCTGAACAGATTATTCCAGCATTATTAAAAAAATTATTATCACTAATTAATTGTAAACCATTTAAGTCAAATTGTATTTCAGATACCAAATTCATATCTATTATTTGTATTATTATATTAGAGTCAGTTCCACTTACTAGTTGATTATTTGTGGGATAAATAATATTTACGCTTGGCGCACTAAATACAAACCCGCTTGATATTAGCAAAATTAAAATAATTAAAAATACTTTTTTCATTCTTATCACGTTTTATAAATTATTTAAACTCAATTTGTTTAAATTAGTTCTGTTAGTTTGTCTCCTGCTACAATTTCAGGAACTATTACTAATTTTGCTCCTGCTTTTTTTAATTTCGAAACAAATTTTTGTTCGCTTGATCTTGCATAAATTTCAATATTTGGATTTAATTCTTTTGATGTGAGAGTAATTAAAATATTGCTTTCAGTTTTTGGTAGGGTTAAAATAATTTTACTAGCTTTTTCTATTCCTGCTTCTTTTAATATAGGTTCATCTTCAGCATTTCCTTCAATAGTTAAAATCTTTTTTCTTTTTAATGTTTTTATTGTTTCTAAATTATTTTCAATTATAATAAATTTCTTTTTTTTAATAACTAAGTTGGCTGCAATTTCATTTCCAACTCTTCCTCCACCAACAATTATTATATGATCTTTCATATTACTCACAGTAAAATTGTATATTTTTGAGTTTAAATACCTTTGGAGGTTTCCATCAAGAAGCATATCAGCAACACTCCATAAAACCCACCAAATTAAAAATACTCCAACAATAGCTAAGAATATTTCAAGTAAACTCTCAATTGTAGTGCTATCTTCTGAAAACATGAATGCTAGTGTTTTTAGAGTTCTAAATGCACTATCGTCTAAACTAGCACTAGTTAGAAGTGTAAAACTAATAGTTCCAAATATAATTAAAGAAACAATTAACCAAAAAAATATTTTTAATCTTCTTGGAAATTCATCAACTTCTTTAATTTTTACTCCTCGAGACATAATATCTAATTAATATTGGTAAATGGGGTATAAAATAGCTATTGTTTTAATTAGCAAATTTAAAAGCCTTGATTTCTTACTTTGTTCATTGCTTGTTTTAAAAATTTTGCAAGATCTTTTGGTATTTCTTTTTCTAATTTTGGCATTTTTTTTATTGTTGGATCCTTAATAAATTGTTCAACAATTCTAAAAACTGCTTTATGTTCATTAAATTCTTCTGCAAGTAATATTGCTCTTGAAAAAAAGTTTCTTCTTGGGGGTGTACTTAATGCATGATTTAATTTTTTAATTCCCACTGGACTTATTATATATTTGTTAAAATCATATCTTAATTTTGGATCTTTTGTAAGTATTTCAAATACTCTGTCTCCTTTTTCCATTTTTATCCAATTAACTAAAACAAAAACACCTGCTCTTGTTGTAATAAATTTTTTTAGAACAGCATTACTTATAAAAGCACTTTTTTCACTCATTAATAAATTGATTATTTCTCGTTGTTGTTTTGGGTTTATTACTTTTTTTCCATCTTCTTGAATTCTTGAAATTTCATTTAATAATTTTCTTCTTTCTATTGTTTGATGTTTTTCAATTTTTTGTTTGTGTCGCATTACTGATTTAATTGAAGCAACAGAAGCGCGTGAATTTAATTCATTATTTTTAATTGCTCTTTCTGAAGAATTTGCAATATCTGTTAAAACATCAATTCCATTTCTAAGTCTAACTTTGTTTAGTGTAATTAATATCATTCTTTGTTGTTTTTCTTTTGTGTTAATTAAATTTGTAAACCTTTTTTCACCAATTTTTTGAATAATATTATTTATTCCATTAAAAACACGTTGTTTTTCATAATCTTGCATTCCGGTCCATGTTTTATTTACTACAATGTTTTCAAAAAATTTCATAATTCTAGGATTTTTTGTATACTGTGCAATAATATTATGGTCTAATAATGCGCTTGATCTGTTAACCCCAATTCTTTCAATTGGTAATCTTGGGTTGGGTTTTTTTGTTGAAAATAAATGTGGAATCAAAACTGAACCTTTTCTCAATTGTTCAATAACTTCTTTTCTTTGATTATTTCTTAAATCATTGTAAGGAGTGTTTGGATTTTTAATTTTTCTTTTAGGATTTGTTGATTGAATTATTGGTTTTTTTGCTTTTGGTTGACTTGGTTGAGATTTTTTAAATTGATTACTATTTTTTAATTGTTGGATAGGTTTTCTTTTTGCTGTAATAACTGGTCTGGGTCTATTAGGTCTCAAATTAATCACTTGTGTAATAATATAATTAGTTGTATTTAATATAAAAAAGCTTTGTATGCTTTTTTTAAAAAAATTAATTGAGGAGTGCTATCTCCTCAACTATTTAGTTTAATTTGTAAATTACACTTACTGTTGCACTTACTGTAACATCGCTTGGTGTGATTGGTGTTTGAATTTTTGTATCTTCCATTACACCCACGCTCATTGCCATATCATAGTTTCTATAATTTGGTGCGTAGTAATATGAATTTTCACTAATACTATTTACTTCTCCTAAACTTACTCCTAATCCACTAGCAATACTTTGTGCTTTACTTTTAGCCATTTCTGCAGCTTCTTTTAATGCAAGCATTTTTGCATTTTCTTGAGCAGTTTTTGATAAAGTAAATTCTATGTTTGAAACTCTATTAGCTCCTGCAGTTACCCCCGCATCAATTACACTCCCAGATTTTGTTAAATCAGTTAGAGTTATTTTAATAGAGTTTGTTGTTCTAAAACCTTTTGATACTTGTTTTGACCAATTAGCTTCCCATTCAAATTCTTCCATAACTCCATAATTTGTTGTTTCTATTTGAGAATTAGTTACTCCTGCATTTCTAAGTGCTGTTCTAACTTGTTCTGAAATAGTAGCATTTTTTGCTTGACTTACTGTCGCAGTAGATTCTAGTGTTTCAACAGATAAATAAATTTCTACTTGATCTGGAGAAAATAACTTTTCAACTGTTCCAGTTGTTGATAATGTTCTTTGTAAATCAGTTTCATTTCCTGTAATAACTTTTATTGAATCTGGTAATTGTGAACTCATTATATTAGCTGCAAAAAAACCAACTAATAATAATGCAACAATTCCAATTGCAAAAAAAGCCATATTATTATTTTCACTTCTTTCTTTCATTTTTTTCCCCTCCAAAAAAGGTTTTTTGTTAATATTATTATATTCTATTGATTTATAAAAGGTAATTTATTTTGTTAGGTGAAAAACTAATTAATAAAGTTAGTGTTTTTAATTATAAAAATCAAATTATTTAATTTAATTCTAATAAAAAATCTACTTCTTATCATCTAATTTGTATTTTTTTAAAAATTGGTTAACTGCTTTTTTTGTCTTTCCTTTTACTTTAACAGTTATTGTTTCTTTTCCAATTGTAAAATCTTTTTGTGCTTCCCAAAATTCCATTTTTAATTCCCCCTATATTAAATAAACATTTGTTACCCTTTTTAAGTGTTTATTTTAAATTTTTTAACTACTAATAATCTTAATTTTTTATTTTTATATTATGTGATAACCTTAAATTATGTAGTTAATATTATTTTATTATGAACACTTTTGGAACAAAAAAACTTAAATCTATTCGATCAAAAGAGTTTTCTCCAAATTCAAAACGTTTTAAAAATAGGCCCAAAGTTGTACAAGCAAGGATATTAAAAAAATTAAGAACTAAAAATATAAATACAAAAAAGTTTTTAGAAAATTTTGTGGCTCCAAAATTAACTCGGCTTAATAGTTTGATGGATATAATAACAATTTATAAAAAAACTCCCTTGTCTGAGAAAATGCAGGCAATAGCTCAAGCAAAACAAATTATTTATGTATTAAAACCACTTATAGAAAAAGAATTGCAAGATATTAGAAAAATGGAAAAATTAGGTTCGCTAATACTTGATCCTTTTAATCCAAC
>CAZBHA010000045.1:5894-6459 GCA_964491675.1 uncultured archaeon | reverse complement strand
TATTATATTACTATTTTCTAATCTAAGATTAAGAATTTTTCCATTATTAATTGATCCAAATACACCCACATAATCTCTATTTGATTTATTAATATTTAAATTGTTTATTGTGTAATTATTTCCATTTAAGTTACCTTTAAATGAAACTTCATTCCATACACTATTACAACTTATTTCTCTAGTACAAGAAATTTCATTAGTGCATTTGTCTATTTCACACTCATTTATTTCAGGATACCATTCACTACCGCAGCCTACTTCCTCTCGTTCACAACTAGCTTTATCCCCACAAAAAGAATCATCACAATAATCAAAAGTTCCAATTGGTTCAAAATCTATTCCTTGACAATCAATGTCATTTCCTAAAATATAGTTTGCGTCTAATGCAAGATTTATATTTTGTAATCCTTGACAATCAATTATAATAAAAGGATCTTCTTCTAAACCTGCACCTAAATATCTTTCTGCACTACAAGTCTCAGAATTTTCTCCATCGTTAATCCCGTTGCAACTCCATTCCCATTCTAAATTTGTTTCACTTAAATTTACTGTTGTTGCGTTTCCA
>CAZBHA010000045.1:4440-5884 GCA_964491675.1 uncultured archaeon | reverse complement strand
GGGATAAGTTGGCTCAACTATTGGATTATCACTTGTCGCATCATCAACACAATTTAGATTTACTGTAACTAATTCTTTTTTTGTTAAACCATATCTTGAAGTAGTATAAATTTCATAAGTACATTCTTTTGTTATTTCTCCGCTAGAACAAACACAACTTAAACTTGGCATAGAAAAAATTAAACTAGCACCAGAAAATAATGTTGTATTAAATAAAACTTCTTCTCCTTCTAAAACAATTTTATCAAGAGTTAATTCTTCTTCAAATTTATTTTCTAAAGATAAAAGTGCTGTTCCTTCATTATCAATTATTGCTTCTCTAACAACAATACTTGATGATTGATTAGCTAAATTTTGAGAACCTACACCAAGTTCAGTTTGTGAATCTAAAAAATTTGCAGAAATAGTTACAAGCACTAAACCAATAACAACAACAACTGCTAAAATAACCAAGTACTCAATCGTACCCTGTGCAAAATGTTTTTGATCAAAAGTTTTACTAAAAAACATAATAAATAATAAGAAATAAGTAATATAAAAAAGTATTTAATAAAAAAAATTAGTAAAATAAAATTAGAAAAAGAAATTAATAAAAAAATTGTGTTAGGGCGAGAACCAAAAAACATCCCTAATGAGACACCTCTCCAGTTGGTGAGCACTTGCCCTCGCGCCTAACCTGAAAACAACTCTCTAAACTGTTTCCAATAGTATAGTGTCTTTTGTTATTAATAAAGACAGCCAGAATTAAGTAACTGAATAAAATTTAATCCACAATAGACGAAATTTTTATATAAAAATATTTGTCAATTGTCTAATTTTTAAAAAAAGTTTTTATTAATTAAAAAGTTTGAACAACAAAACTTTAAAGCATTAAAAATAAAATCAGAAATTTGTGTGTGTTTAAACACACACAAATAAATAAATTTTATCCGAATAATGCTCCAAGTCCTGCTGCAGCTTCTTCTTCTGATTTAGCTTTGTCTTCTTCACTATCTTCATGCTTTTCTTCTGCTGCGCCAGTTGGTGCTGCCGAAGGTGCTGCTTGAACCATAGCTGCTTTTTCTATAGCTTCATCAATGTTTATGTTCTTTATTGAAGCAACTAATGCTTTAACTCTTGCAGAATCAACTTCTACTCCAGTAGCTTTTAATATTGCTTCAACGCTTGCTTCTTCAACTGGTTTTTTAGCTGAATGAAGTAACATTGCTGCGTATACATATTGCATATTTCCACCTCACAAAAATAAATTAATTCTCCTTTTTTTCTTCAGAACTTACTTGTTCTGTAGTACTTTCTGAAATATCACTCGAAGCATTTTCACTAACTTGTTCTGCTACATCTTGAGCTTCTTTTTCTAATTCTTCTTTTACTTCTTCGCTTGTAGTTGCATCTTTAATTGCTTTTGCACTTCTTTGTGCTTTAATTACAATTAATTCTGCATTAT
>CAZBHA010000045.1:508-4430 GCA_964491675.1 uncultured archaeon | reverse complement strand
AGAATTCTGCTTCTACACTTAAATTCATTGCACTTTGGTATGCTTTAATGAATTTATTAAATAATTCTTCTTCATCAACATCAAGCACATCGCTAGAATAGAAATCGTTTGTTTCTTTTTCTAAAACACCTAAAACTTTCATTCCAATTTTCATTGGTTTCATATTTAATTTTGATAAAACATCAGCAACATCTTTTGATACAGCTTCTCCTTTTTTTGTTACAACTTTATCCGAAACTACTGAAATAGTTGGCCCTTGAACTGCAACTTTAAGTCCAGCAGCTTTTAATGTTGATAAAGCTGGTCCTGGAGGAAGACCTGTGTCTCCTGCTTGAATAGTAATATCTGCTTCAGCAATATCCCCTTCTTTTGCTGTAGCACTACCTTTATTCTTTTTTATAAAACTAAATAATTCAAAAGGATTCTTTTTTGAAAAAATAATTGCAATACTTTCTTTTATGAAAGGATCTAATTTTTTAGAATCAATATTAGATTCTTCTAGTGCTTTTTTTACAACTCTAGTTTTTGCAACAACTATTTTTGCATCAACACCTAATCTTTTTCTTACAAGTGAAATAATATTTGCTGGAAGCTCATTTAAAGTTGCTACTGCAATTATTGGATACTCTTGAGCCAGTTTTTTTATTTCTTCTTTTTTAACACTTTTCCATTTTTTATCGTGTGAAGTCATTGTAACTCACCTATTTTTACTGGAGAACCCATTGATAATTTTATATAAATATTTTTTATATTTTGTTTCTTTTGTGGCAATGATGGCATTACTGTGTCATATATTGCAAGCATATTTTCAACTATTTGTTCGTCTTTCATATCTTCTTTCCCAACAACTGTGTGCACAACTGGCATAAATTTTCCTTTTTTATTAGAAACAGTTATTTGAGTTCTAGCTTGAGCTAAAACTTCTTCAAAAGAATTAATATTTACAAATGGTTTTGGCATTTTTCCTTTAGGAGCTAATAATTGTCCCAAGAATTTTGCAACAGTTAACATTACTGGCCCTTCAGCAAATAATGCATCAAAATTAATTAATTCAGCAATTTTTTGTTTATTTTTAGATATTGCTTCGATTTCATTTTCTTTTATTATTAAATCAACTTTACTTTTTAATTGATTTATTACAGCATCAGTTTTTGCAAAAACAAGAATTTTTCCAGATCCCTTTCCTGTAGAATGTGGAAGTGCTACTTTAATATTAACTTGATTTTGAGGCTTTTTCATATCTAGCCCAGTAAAATTAATCATCATTTCTACACTTTGAGTAAAATTCCTTTTTTTAGAGTCTTCTTTTATTTTTTTTACTGCTAATAGTGCATCTTTTTTCTTCATCTTCTAACACCTTCCGCCAAAGCGGTGTATTCCCAAAAATCTTTTGGAAAATCGGCCCTCAAAATTAGGGCTTTATTAAATTATTTTCAATATGAAAGGTTTTTAAAGGTACTTAGAAGAATTTGAAAAAAATGTAAAATAAAACAAATTTATTTAATAAATTTTTAAAAATATTTAAAAAAAAGAAAAAAATAAGTTCAAAATTAATTGAACTTATTTATTATTAAAAATTAGAATTTGTCAGCAAATTGTCCAGCTTCTATATCTTTGATAGTTAGTTTTGCTCTTTTTCCTTCAACACTAACTCCCATTGAATCACAAACACCAATTATTTCTTTAACTGCAGATTTCATTGTCATTGAATTAATATTATCCATTTTTTGTTCTGCAATTTTTTTTACTTGATCAATTGTTAGATTTCCAACAACTTCTGTTTTTGGATTAGCTGCTCCTTTTTGTGCTTTAACTTCTTTTTTTATTAATGCACTTGTTGGAGGCAAACCTACACTTATTTCAAAAGTTTTATTAGAATTAATTGTTACTGTTACTGGAACTTGCATCCCATCAAACGATGCTGTTTTTTCATTTATCTTTGCAACAACTTCTCCAATATTAACTCCAGTTGGTGCTAAAGCTGGTCCCAAAGGAGGTCCCGCATTTGCTTTTCCACCATTTACCATTATTTTTATTTCTCCCATTCATATCATCTTCCTTTTTTTTATGAAGTTTTTCCTAAATTGTGTAACATTAATTAATTATTTTTATATTTTCAGCTTTTATTGTTACTGGAATTTTTACTGCAGCTTCTAAAAGTTCTAAAACAACTTCTTCTTTTTGTGCATTAACTCTAGTAATTTTTGCTTTTTCACCTTTAAAAGGCCCTGAAATAATTTCAACTTTTTGTCCTTCTTCAAGAGTTTTCATTAAAGGTTTTGCATCAAGCATGTCTGAAAGTTCTTCAATATTAACTGCACCTTTTACTATTCCACTTCCTCTAACATGTGGAGTGTCAGTTATTCCTCTTCTAACTGTAATTTCATTATCTGCTTCAATTAAAATATACCCTTTTAATCCTGGTACAACTGCGATTGAATAAATATTCAAATCTTCTTTTGAAATTTTTGCACCTAATATGTCAACTACCATTTGTTCTTGACCAACTGTTGTTCTTACTGGAAAAATCATTTTTTATTCACCTCATAACCCTATTCTTGTTATTGCAAAAATAAATTGAAGTATAAAACCTAAAACTCCAATAATAACAATTCCTATTGCAATTATCAAAGCCATTTTTTTATACTCTTCCCAAGTTGGCTTTCTTGAAACTATAAATATTCTGTTTGAATCAGACAAAAATTTTGATAGTTTTTCCCTTATTTTAAAGTTAGGTATCATTTTTCATTTCACCAAAATTGGATTAATTAATGAATTTAACAAAGGAAAGGTTTTTAAAAGCAAATATTTTGTTAAAAAAAGAGAAACAAAAATAAAAAAACTAAATTCTCACGCCCTATTGAGTTTCAACAGAAACGAAAATAGTGCTTCGGCGCTGCCTGACGAAACGGGCAAAGGGGAGAATTTTAAAAGCAAATATTTTGTTAAAAAAAGAGAAACAAAAACATAAAACTAATAAAAAAACTAAATACAAAAAAACTAAATATAAAAAAACTAAATATAAAAAAAAGAAATTATGCTTAGCAATTTAGCTAAGCACAAAAATTAAATTATTAATTTATTTTAAGAAAATTCTATTCCTAAATCTATTTCTCCAGGAGATTTATTATCTTCTAGATAAGGGAATTTCCCACCAGCAATTACTACCATTGCTTGGATTTGATTTTTTGGTAAACTTTCATCAACCATAGCTCCCCAAATAATGTGGCTTGATGGGTGAATTTTTGTTGAAACTGTTTCAACAATCATTTCTGCTTCTCTTAAAGTCATATCAGTTCCACCAACAACATTTACTAAAGCTCTTGTTGCGTTTGATATATCAACATTTAGTAGTGGAGAAGTTAATGCATTTTCTACGGCTTCAAGAGCTCTTGCTTCACTTGATTCTCCTCTTGTTGATTCTCCTAAACCAATCATTGCAGCCCCACCTTTATTTAAGATAGTTCGCAAATCAGCAAAGTCAAGGTTAATTAAACCAGGTTTTGTTACCATTTCAGTAATTCCTTTTACTGCATTAGTTAATACTTCATCAGCTACTTTAAACGCAGCATTAATTGGTAAGTCTGGTGCAATTTCTAATATTTTATCATTTGGAATTACAATTATTGTATCAGTAAATTCTTGTAATCTTTCAAGACCAAACATTGCATTTTCCATTCTTTTTCTTCCTTCAACAGTAAATGGGAGAGTTACTATTGCAATAGTTAAAGCTTTTAGTGCTTTAGAAATTTCTGCAACTACTGGAGCAGAACCTGTTCCTGTTCCTCCACCTAGTCCGCAAGTGATAAAAACTAAATCAGATTCACTTAAAGTGTCTCTTAATTCTTCAATACTTTCTTTTGCTGCACTTTCACCTATTTGTGGATCACTACCAGAACCTAAACCTCTTGTCAATCTTTTT
>CAZBHA010000045.1:0-498 GCA_964491675.1 uncultured archaeon | reverse complement strand
GATCTAGTTGAAAGTAAATCTTGAGCATCAGTGTTAACTGCAAATGTTGTTGCACCTTTAATTCCTACTTCGCTCATTCTTTCAATGGTGTTACATCCTCCACCACCACAACCAACAACCATTATTCTTGCTTGATTTGTTTCAAGCATTGAAACAAGTTCTTCATCAGAATGTGTTGATCTTCCTCTTTTAACCGGAGCTGGTTTTGCTTTTGATTTTATTTTTGACTTAGAAACCGGTTTTAAATTAATTTTTTTTAAATTCGCTTTATGTTCTGCTTGTGCTCTTGAAATAGCACTTCTTACTATATGATCCATTTTTCTCCCTCACTATTGTTAATTGTTACAAAAATCTGTTATAAAATTCTTTAAAAGCTTATTCTTAAAAAACCCTAAAAAATATTAAAAAAGCAGTATTTTAAAGAAAAAACAAAAAAAATAAAAAAATATTCTCCAGTTCTTTAAAATTTCAAAAAATAATACAAAAATTTAAAATGAA
>CAZBHA010000044.1:0-6571 GCA_964491675.1 uncultured archaeon | reverse complement strand
CAGCAACTAAAATCAACAAATACTCAAGCGCACCTTGAGCAGATAAATTATTATTAGTAAAACTGTCTTTTTTCATTAATAATTAATGTTTTTTTAATATTTAAATATGATTAATTGAAGAGTTTTAAAAATTAAATAAAAAACAATAAATTACTAATTACGAATACAACGTGCTTTTGCCGTTACTGGAATTGGAGGCGAATAAGTATTATTATTATAAATTATATATCTAACCCAAATTGCATTTGTCCAAATATAATTTGAATTATTACCATAAGTATAATTTAATACCGAATCCCAACTTGGTGTCGAAATACAATTTTGATTAATTGGACAATGTTCAGGTAAACTTAATCTAAAAGTTTGATGTTCTGCTAAAGTAGGAACTCTCCAATTATTAAAACCAGCATAGCCACTACAATCAGAAAGTACTTCAGCAATAACTATACTATGATTAGAATTTCCAGAAATATTTGTAGAAAACGCAGGAGTCCACATTTTACCATCAATATCACAAAAAACTGTTTTACCACCAATAGTTAAAGTCCCAACTTCACCTAGTTCAGCACAAGTTGTAGGCGCAGAAGGAGTTGTGCCTTGTGTATTTCCACCAAGCATATTTCCCCAATTAGTAAAAGAATCAAGTATAGTTCCTTGAGATGCCTCTGCACCCTGATTTGCATTAGAAGTAAAACCACTAATAAAAATAACAACAATCGCAACAACAATAATCGCAGCAACTAAAATCAACAAATACTCTAAAGCACCCTGCGCATTAGACTCACACCTAGTAAAATTTAATTTACTCTTCATAAATTAAATACAAATTTATAATTAATAAGCTTTACTAGCACTCAATTTTTCCAAAGCAAATATTGAAATACTTTTGCTTTGTAAGTTATTAAGGTTCTTTTAATTTAAATGAATTTTATATTTGGTGAGCAAAACAATGACAAATTACTATCATGGCCCTCTTTTAAGAGGTTGGCAAATTGACGCTACTCAAAAATGGAAAAATACTAATAGAGGAATAATTCAAGCAGTTCCTGGTTCAGGAAAAACTTTTTTAGCAATTAATTTATTTTGTGAAATGTTTGAAAAAGATAAAGATATTAAAATTCTAATAGTTTGCCCAAGATTAAGTTTAATTGAGCAGTGGGAAAAAGTAATTATTGACAATACAAAATTCAAAAAAGAAGACATTTATGAAATTTCAAGTAAAAAAGATATACAAGCACATAAAAAAGCTCAAAGTTTACTTCATAACCACAATATTTTCATTTCAACATTTAACCAAATAAAACAATTCTTTTCACAAAAGGAATGGAAAAAAGAAAAATGGTTTTTAATTGTTGACGAAATGCACAACACTACTGAAGGGTATAATTTTCCAGATGAAATAAAATACAAATTAGGATTAAGTGCAACTCCAAAAAAAAGAGGAAAGAATTCTGATTTTAATTTAGGAGAAATAATTTATGTTTATTCTTTTGATGCCGCATTAAAAGACAATATAATTCTTGATCCCGTTTTTAAATTAATTTTATATTCAGTAAATGAACCAGTATTTAAAAAATTAAATAAAAAATCTTCTTCAACAGAAGAAATGCTTGATACAGCATATGATGAACTTTTAAGTGAGGATTATCCAAAAAACATAGAAGAATTAAAAGATCTTAAATCAACTGTTTTTGATAAAAAAAGTACTGATTTTATTGGAATACAAAAAATATTAAAAAATAAATTTCATATTGATAAAGAAGATGCTCAAAAATCTTTAATTTTTGTAAATAGAATAAAAAAAGCTAATATTTTAAATGAAATTTTGCAAAATAATTTTTCAAAAGGAATATCTCATTCACATCATTCAAAATCAGAAAATTATACAAAAAAAGACAATTTTAACAAATTAAAAAGTAATTTTGAAAAAGGAGATTTTAAAGTTTTAATTTCAGTTAACGCACTTGGAGAAGGAATTGATTTCCCTTACGCTTCCCACGGAATAATAGCATCTCCAATATATAATCCAACAAATTTTATTCAAAAAGTAGGAAGATTACTTAGAACTTACACTAACCACAAACAAGCAATAATTTACTACTATATTCCTTCAGAATTAATCAGTAGAATTTTAACTGATGAAAGACTTTCTCCAAATTATTTAAAAGCAGTTTTAAAAATTGCAAGTGAAAGAAAAAATCTTTACTTTGTAGATAGAGAAACTCTAAAAGAAGAAAAGGGAGAATTTAGTGACTTAATTATTCAAGGAGCAGCGTACGAGAGAAACTCTGAAATAAAAATGCTTAAAGTTCCAGCTCATATTGATATGATCCTACGTTTTTCAAAAAAACTTTTCCCAGAAAGTTTTAAACACTGGAGAACATATTGTGAAGAAAATGATTTTACTCAGCTTGAAGAAAGAATTTTAAAAAATAGTAAAATTTTATTAAGATGCGGAAATCATTTACTGCACCATTTAGAAAAAATAAATGGATTTCAATTAAATTTTAAAAATGATAAATTCAATGACTATGATTCGATAAAAAACTTTGTTAGAGAAGGAGTTAGAAATAATTTTGTTGTGAAAATAAAACACGGGGCTGAACTTTATAGTGATAATGAACATGCTGAAAAAGAATTATTAAGAAACACTATTACTTCAGAATTAAAAGAATTTGTTGGAAAAGAAAAAATATTAAAATTACATATTAAAAATTTAAAAGACGCTTTAAAAGAATTTGATTCACAAAAAAGAGATAAACAACTAATTAGTTTGAATAAAATAGCACACACTTTTTTTAAAGTTCAATCAGATTACTTAGATCAATTAGAGTTAATAGATCTTGCAAAAAGATTTGACAGTAGCGAAAGTATCACCCTTACTTTTGGAAGAGATATCTTCATAATGTCTCATTCGAAAAGAATTTATGCATACCCTGAAGATTTTGGTTTAAGCAGATGGAAATTTGTTGAAGAAAAAAAACTAGAAATAGTTCTTTCCCCAATTGAAGCATTTTGTGAAAAGTTAATTCAAATTGATTCAAATGAACTAGAAAACAATTGGAAAAAAATAAGCGAAACTACTAGTAAAGAAACTAAATTAAAACAAGTAAAAAAAGAAGAAGTTTTAGAACAACTTGAAAAATTTAAATTTGATAAAAAACATTCTTTAATAAAAATTTTAACTACAATTGATGCGGTTAAAAAAATATACAAATAAAAAATTATTTACTTATTTAAAATAAACTAATTTTTTTATTTTTCAAAAACAAAACATGCATACATTGAAATTATTTCTTTTTGAGGTAATATTTTATTTAATGTAATAAATGGAGATTGAATAAATTTTCTTTTCTTTAATTTAAAACCATTTTTTTTAAATATTTTTTCAACTAATTCAGAAGTAACTAAATTAATGTGCCCTCTATATTCTTCAGGAGGATAAACTAAAGAAAACACTTTCCAAAAAAAAGATTTTTCTAAAGGAACTGTAATTATAACACGCCCATTTTTTTTAGTTACTTTATAAATTTCACTAACTGCTTTTTCCCAATTAG
The DNA here is from genome assembly GCA_964491675.1 of uncultured archaeon. Classification (GTDB taxonomy): domain Archaea; phylum Iainarchaeota; class Iainarchaeia; order Iainarchaeales; family JAAZKV01; genus JABIDZ01. The sequence continues at coordinate 3,014 of CAZBHA010000044.1, read as the reverse complement.
GTACATGTTCTAAAACTTCAGTACAAAGAACATAATCAAATTCATTTTTTTTAAAAGGCAAATTAGTAGCGCTCGCTAGCAATACTTTTGCACCGGTTTTATTTGCAAATTTTACAAAATCTTTTCGCACTTCAATTCCAAAAACATTTTTTGTTTTTTTAATCACTTTTGATAAATAATATCCTTGTGCACACCCAACTTCTAAAAAAAAATCATTTTTAGTTATTTGATTAAACTCATTTAAAATAAAATCTTCTCTAGCCTTACTGCCTAAAAGATAACCACTCAAACTTTGATAATAAAAATTTTGATTATCTGATTTAGAATCAAACTTTTGTTTTGTAGTAGGTACTAAATTAACAACAGCTTTCATAAAAAGATGAAGAACAACAGTTTTATAAATAATATTAACTTATATTTTCTAAAAGAAAACAATTGGTGAAAAATTGAAAAATAAAAATAATTCTACTAAAAAAACTACTAATAAAAAAAACACTAAACTAAACTCTACTAAAAAAACTACAAATAAAAAAGCAATTATTAAAACACAAATTGAAAAAAATAACAAAGAAACAAAAACTAATTTTTCTTTAAAAGAAAAAGTATTTGGATTAATTGAACTAGGCAGACCAATTGAATGGAGTAAGAGTTTTTTAAATATGTTTTTAGCTGTACTAATAGCTTATTATGTATACAATACACCTTTTGAACTTGGGTTATTTTTAACCGGATTTTTTGCAGTTGCATTTTTATGGTCTGGACTTTATGCATTAAATGATTTTACTGATTATAAAATTGATGCACTTCATGATACTAAAAAAAATAGACCAATACCAAGTGGAAAAGTTACTCCTTTGCAAGGATTTATTTTTTCAATTGCATTAATTATTTCTTCATTTTTAATTGCGTTTATTCTAAATAATTTTTTATTATTATTATGTCTTTTAATAATGCTAACAAACCAATTACTTTATACAACAAAACCATTTAGATTAAAATCAAGAAAAATATTTGATGTTATTAGCGGAAGCATGATTAACCCAATGTTTAGATATCTTTCAGGACTTGTTTTATTTGTTTCTTTTTATAGGTTAACAACAATGCCTTTTCCAATACTACCAATTTTATTCGTAGTAGGAATTCAATTTGGAGGATATTCTTTATACAGATTATTTTCAAAAAGCCATGATAAAAAAGTAAATATGAAAAGTAGTGTTGCAATGCTTCCTGAAAAATTAATTAAAATTTTAGCGTATGGAGTAATGAGTATTGGAATTTTATCTTATTTTGGATTAATTATAAATGGAGCAACCATACAAATTAAAGAACTTGGTTTTTTACCAGTGCAATTCTTGGCAGCAACAATAATAATTGTATTATTTATTTTATTAATTCCAGAATTAAGAACTGCTATATTAAATCCAAAAAAAGCAAATATGAAAACTAGTTATAGAACACTTTACTTAATGAATATTTTATTTATAATTGCAAATGCATTAATTTTCTTTTTATTTAGATGATAACTCTTTTCTAATAATATTTGCAAGCATTACTAAATCAACTGGTTTTTCTAAAACTTCAACAATATTATCTAATTGAATTTGCATAGAAGCAAAATCATTTAATGGAGTTATTAAAATCATTTTATATTTTTCAAATTGAGAAATTTGTTCTTTTTCTTTTATAATACTAGAGTCAACTATAATTAGTTTTGGTTTTTTTTCGACACAAAATTTAATTGCATCTTTAAAATTATAAGCATAAAAAATATCTGCTTTAATACTAAACTCCAAATTATTTACCATATTTGTAACAACATAAGGATTTGCTGCAAATATCCCAACCAAATTTTTATCCATATTATCTTACTATCGCATTTTATTTAATAATAGTTTGCTTAATTAACTAGTAAATAATAATCAATTTAATTAACTAGTAAATAATAATCAAATTAATTAACTAGTAAATAATAATCAAATTAATTAACTAGTAAATAATAATCAATTTAATTAACTAATAGATAATAATCAATTTAACTATTTAGCTTTCTTTCTCAAGTATCTTTTCTTTCTTTGTCTCTTTCTAGTTTTTTTCTTTTTCCATTTCCATCTTTGTCTTGAATGTGTTTTTTTGAATCTACTTGTATCTCTTGATCTTGTTGCCAAATAATCACCGATTAATATAATTTATTTTAATTCTATTTGCTCACCACAAATAGCTTATACAAAAAATTAATTGAGAAAGCTTTATAAATCAAACTACGACGATTTTTAACTTACTTATTTTTAATTAAAAGCTTTGCCACTTCTAATTTTTCTGCACTTGAAAGAGAATCAAAAATTCTTTTTAAAAGCAATTTACGCTGGGTTTTATCCAGACTCCTAAAATAATTAATTGCCATATTTTCAATTGCACTATTCATAAATAAAATCCCTACCATTTAGTGGGCCTTACAAAAGAGTAAGTTGTTTCAACCTTTCTAAATCGTTTATTAGCAGTACTATATGTGTAAATTATTGGTTTTCCAGTAGGAAGTTCTAAATGAGGTATCTCCTCATCACTAATATTATCAATAAATTTAATTATAGATCGTAGTGAATTACCATGCGCTGAAACAATAACATTTTGATCTTTTTCAAGCTCAGGCAATATTTTTTTTCTGAAATAAGGAACTGCCCTATTATAAACATCTTTTAGACTTTCTGCCCTAGGAGGCCTATCACTAAAGCCTCTTCTCCATTTGAAAACTTGCTCTTCACCATATTTTTCTCGCGTTTGATTTTTATCAAGCCCCTGTAAATCTCCATAATATCTTTCATTTAAACTTTCTGAAGTATGTACTAAAATTTCATGCACATCAGTTTTTGATCTATTAGACCATTTTTTCATTAGTCCAGTTTCATGAACAAAAATTCCTGTTTTTTCTTGTTCTGATAAAATAATAAGAAGAGTTTCTTGTGCTCTTTCAAGTTTTGAAGTAAATGCAATATCAATATTTAAATCTTTTAATTCTT
>CAZBHA010000043.1:2510-6642 GCA_964491675.1 uncultured archaeon | reverse complement strand
TTTCAGCTTTTTTAACTGTTTGTTGGATAAATTCATCTTTTTGATTTATTCCAATTATTTTTTTAATAAAACTTATTATACTCATCATTATAATAATGATAGTAATTACTTATATTCTTTACGCTCATTACGCTTAATTATTGTAATGACTTGTAATTACCATATTTTGCTAATTATGCTATTTTTGAGTGAATATTTTTAATATTATTTTTTAGTAATTACTACTTTTTATTAATTATAAATATTGTGTGTTACTAATTTTTAGTATTATTTAAATTTGAATAAAAAAGGGTTTTTTAGTAACTAAGTGATACTCTTATTTGGGCTTATTTTTTAAAAGTTTTTTAATAACTAATATTATCAAATTTGTGATATTACTAATTTTGGTATATTTGTAATATTTTTAAATTAATTAATATTATGTTAATTTGTGATATTAGTAATTTTGCATTATTTTTAAGATTTATTATTTAATATAAAAGTGATTATCGGAATTATGGGGGGTTATTTGTAAAAATATGCTAATTCAAATTTTTAAGTTTATTACATAAAACCTTTTTTTAAAATAAGTGTTTTAAAAGAATATTTTTTAATTTTAAGTAATTTTTTTACTTAATTTCAAATTTTATTTGTTAGTAGTGGGGAGAGGATTTGAACCTCCGACCTTCGGGTTATGAGCCCGACGGGCACTCCAGGCTGCCCTACCCCACTATAATGTGTTATTTTTAGCAATAAAATTATTTTTAGCTTTTTTAACTAAAAAAAATTGTTATTATTGCTTTTATTAAATTTTTAAGTAATTTTATTACTTAAAACTTAATTAAAACCTTTTTTCTAATATATTTTTTATTATTTAAATATGTCCTAATTTATGTGTTTTTTTATTTTACTTCAGATAATATTTTTATCTCTTTTTCCAATTGTTCTATCTTTTTGAGTATTTCCTTTTGTTTTTTTGGGTTATTTGCTAAATCCATTATTCCCCCACAAGATGGGCAAATAAAGTTATATTCGGCAGCTATTTCAAAAGGTAATCTCTCTGTACAATTATTGCAATCAAAATGATTATAATCCCCCTCTATGCCCTTTTTTTCTTGTAATTTTTCTAAATTTTCTTTTTGTTTTTCAATAATTAGTTCAGCTAACCTGTCCTTTTTTAGTTCCCAAGTATAATTAAACCATCCTGTTTTTTGATTTCTTGATTTTTCATAACAAACAATTCCTCTAAAATGTAATTTATTTAACATTGCTCTAACTTCAGTAACCTTAATTCCCATTTGTTTTGAAATAATTTCATCTGTAAATGATTTTCTTTTTTTTTCACATATTTTTACAAGAGTAATAAGGTCTTTTCCGCCCATTGTTTCAATAAAATCACGAACGCTTTCAATTTCTATAATATTTTTTTGAGACATACACTATTTTTCCTTGCAAATTATTTTAAATCAATTACTTTTTTTCCTTTTTTTTGAGGGATTATTTGTTTTTTTGAATTAGAAAAAATTGCTGATAATTCTTTTCCTTTATTTAATCTATCCATGGTTACTGCGAGTGCAGCAATTTCACTATGGGGTTGAGTGGTTACTGATATATTATAATCTGCTAAAGAATAAACGCTTGCTTCTACTTTTTGAGACCCAATAATAAGACATATTTTATTGTTCTTTCTAATTTTTCCCTCAACTTTATTTAAAATTTCACCATACATAGTAAGATGGACTAAGATAAAACCGTCTTTTTTAATTTGTTTTAAATATTTTGCCCAGTCACTAACAAATTCTACCTTAAAATCTCCACCCCATCTATTAGTAATATCATCAACGCTTGTTTTCATAGAGTTGTCTTCTTCTCCGCATACAACTATTTTACTTGCGCCAAATGCTCTTGCTACTAATGAACAGTGGCTTGTAACTCTATAATCTCTTACAATGCGATGTCCGTATCTAAAAACAATTATTTCGTTCATAAGATATTTTTAAACCATTCAAGTTATATGTTTTTTTAATTTTTAAGTATTTTTTTAATTTTTAAGTGCCTTTGCAATCTTTTAAAAAGGTTTGTAGAACAATTTTAATTATTAGCAAGTAATTTAAAAAAAAGCGGTTCTGGTCCCGTAGCTCAGTTGGTAGAGCACTGGACTTTTAATCCAGGTGTCCAGGGTTCGAATCCCTGCGGGATCGCTTTTTTAATTACTTTTAGTGACCACCATGAAAATTAATTCAAATTTAGAAAGATTAATAGAATCAAATACTCTTTGTTTAGCAACTTCAAAAAATAATATTCCTCATGTGATTTATGTTGCAGAAGTTAAAGTTAAAAATAATAAATTAATTGTGACTGATAATTTCATGAAAAAAACAGTTTCAAATATTTTAATTAACCCAAAAGTTTCTCTAGCGTTTTTAAATAATGAGTCAGGAATTGAACTAATTGGCACTGTAAAATATTTTAATGACGGTGTTTTTTTAGATTTTATTAAAAAGATTGAAGGAAATAAAAATTTGCCTGCTAAAGGTGCACTTGTAATTAGTATATCTAAAATTAAAGGAATGCATTAAAAACACAAACCATTTTAAATTCTCTTTAAATTGTTTTATTTAATTAGTTTAAATTGGTCCCGTAGCTCAGTTGGTAGAGCACTAGACTCTTAATCTAGGGGTCCGGGGTTCGAGCCCCCGCGGGATCGCTTTTTACTAATTAGTTTAATCAAAGTTTTTTTTTAATTTAAGTGACTATTAAAAAGCTTTTCATTAAACTTTTATTTACTCAGGGGACTGTAGCTCAGCCTGGGAGAGCACACGGCTGAAGACCGTGGTGTCGCGGGTTCAAATCTCGCCAGTCCCATTTTTTTAATAAATATTATTTTTAATTAATTTATTTTTTCTTTTTTTAATATTTTTTTATTTTTAGATTTTTTAAAAAATAGAATTGGGAACAAAATTGTTCCCAATATAAATTATTTTACAAAAGTTATTTTTTCTTTTTTTTCACAGCTTTCTTTTTAGTTGCTTTTTTCTTAACTACTTTTTTCTTTACAACTTTTTTCTTAACTGCTTTTTTTTTCTTTACTGCCATATTGAAAACCTCCATACATTTTTACTAAAAAAGTTATGTTTTTATCTTATTTAAACTTTTTTATTTTACAAAATTAGTTTTTTTAATATTTTTTTATTTTTTATAAATTTTTTTTATTTTATAAGTCATAATCTTCATCAACATTATGAATTTTCATTCCAGTATTAGTTATTTCAAGTGGGTGTAAATCTTCAGAATGTTTTGTTGCTCTCATTTTTCTAATATGTAGTGTTCTATTACTTTGTGTTCCAATTCCCATATAATGCAAAACAATTACTCCGTCAGCAACAAATTCTTCAACCCCATATTTTCCAAAACTTTTACTTCCTTCTGCAATTTCAGTAGTAAGAACAGTTGTAACTCCTGCGCGTGCAAGCAAATAAACTGTTTTTAATATTGCTTTCCTAGTTTCATGTTCACTTTCAAAATTAAGTCCTAGTGCAGGAATAGAATCAATCACAACTCTTTTTGCTTTTATTTTTTTTATTGCCTTCATTAATTCTAATAATAATTTGTCAAGATCAAATCCAGTTGCAGGTAAAGAAAATTCTTCATCACTAGGAATTCCAACTTTTGCAATAGTTCCATCAATTACTTTTATCATTCCTGAATCTTCTAATTGTCTTAAATTCCATCCAAATCGTAATAGGTCTTCTCTAATAAGTTCTGGTCTTTCGTCTAGAGTTAAGTAAATTCCAGGTTCTCCATTTTCAGCACCGTTTATTAAAAATTGTGCTGAAAAGATTGTTTTTCCAGTTCCTGTTCCACCACTAATTAAAAAACTTCTTCCTTGTGGAAGTCCTCCTTCAACTAGTTTGTCAAATCCACTAATGCCTGTTTGAATTCTGTTCATCTATTCACCTTATTTTTTAAATTTTTTATATAATTTAAACCCAATTATCCCTATAATTAATAGTATTACTATATTTATAATTAATCCGGTTAGGTTAAATGGAGTTAAAGCAGCACCATCTACTTGTGAATACACTTTTACTGGTAATTCAATTATTTGTTGTTTGTTTATAATGTCTATCTGCTTTTCATTTATTAATGGTGA
>CAZBHA010000043.1:0-2500 GCA_964491675.1 uncultured archaeon | reverse complement strand
GTTTGTTTATTGCATCACTATCTTGATAATTTATAGTTAGTTTTATCTTTCCTAGTTTTGTTTCAGTTGCATTATCAATTGTGATATTTGTTTTAAATGAGTCAACATCGTTTGGTTCTAAAGACCCAATAAATAATTTTTCTCTATCTACTACTCCAAAATCTGTTTCAACATCAATTATTGTAAATTCGGCTTTTCCTGCGCCTTTATTGAATAATTCTATAGTTAATTCTTTTTTTTCTCCGCCAATTAAAATTATATTTTCTCTTATTGTTGCATCCATTAATACTGGACCTGCAATTTTAAATCCAATATAAGAAGTTTCACTTATTCTTTCTCCGCTAGGAGTTCTGTATGTTACAGTTACTGGCAAAGTATAATTCTTTAAGTCAGCTTTTCTATTTACACTCAGCATTATTCCAACACTTGCTTTTTCTGTTGCATATAATTTGTCAATAATTCCTATTGCTGAACCTAAAACAGTTATATCTCTTTCAACAACTATTCCTGTTTGAGTTACAATTCTGTCTTCTTTAAGTTCTACACTAATATCATAAGCAGTGCTAGTTCCAATATTTTGTAATTCAAATATAATTTCTTTTTCTTCTCCAGGAATTAATCTAAATTCCGAAGTACTTACTACTTTTAATAATGGGTTACTTCCAGAAACAACAATTGGCATTTTTTTAATTAATCCTGATCCATCTTCTTCTTCTCTAACTTCAATTTCTAAATTGTATTCTTTATTTTCAGCAGTAGGATCAACATAAACTTTGAATAATGTTATTGTTTTTGCTCTTGCACCTAAACTTCCTATACTTCTATAATTTGTTTCCTTTACTGTAAAAGGGTAAGTTTCATTTATACTTACAAAAACTTCTTTTTTTGCAGTATCATCTAAATTTTCAATTTGGACAAGAACAGTTATTGTACTCCCAGGTACTGCGGGGTTAGGGTCATAATTAATTTGACTAACATCCGGAATTGCGGCTAGTGCACCTCCAATAAGTAAAATTAACATTATTAAAATTTTTAGTTGTTTCATGATTTTTCCCCCATTATGTAAAATATATTTACAAGATTAGTATTAAAAGTTTTGTTATTGACGTTCTACGCTTTGTATTGAATTTATTTTTTCAAGACTTTCAAGTAAATTTTCTAATTTTTTTATATTAGAAACTTCAAGCTCAAAAATTGCTTCAACATATCCACTTTTTTTAATTTGAAAGTTACTTGAAGTTAATTTTATTCCTCTTTTTTTTATTTCCGCCAATATTTCTCCCAAAAGTCCAATTCTATCCACTGCAATAAGTCTAATTTTTGTTTTTCCACTGTTTTTTTCAAATCCAATTTCAATTAATTTTTCTTTTGGAATATTTTTTATGTTTGGGCAATCTTTTTTATGAATTATAATTTTTCTTTTAGTTGTTTTTATTCCAATAACATCCTCTCCGGGTAAGGGATTACAACATTCAGCAAGTTTTATTTTTTTGATATTTTTTTCACTTATTAAATTAGAACTTTTTTTACTTGCTTCAATTCCAAAATAATTTCTTATTTTTTGTTTAGCTTTTTCACTTTTAACAATATTTAACCATGATTTTTTTATTGTTGGTTTATTTGAAGTTATTATTTGAACAGTATCTAAATTTTCTATTTGTGCATCAAGTGATACATTTTTTCCATTAATAATTGCTTTTTGTGCTCGTTGTCCAATTTCAGTATGTATTTGAAATGCAAAGTCTAGTACGGTTGCACCTTTTGTTAAACCAATAACTTCTCTTTTTGGAGTAAATGCAAATATTTTTCTACTTACTATTTTTCGTTTTGAATTTTGTTCCCCAATACTTTTTTGCCATTCAATTAATTGTCTTTCCCAACTTAATTCTTTTTCAAAATTTTCATCTTTTTTTAATCGTTTATATTGCCAGTATATGCTTGATTCGGTCCGTAAATGCATTTGCCAGGTTCTAATTTGTACTTCAAAAACGTCATCGTCTTTAATTATTGCAGTGTGAATACTTTGGTATCCTCCTTTTCCAACTCCACTACCTTCTTTTATTATATAATCATCAAAAGCTTCTTTTATGAAATTATATTTTGAATGAATTTTTCCAAGTATTTCATAACATTCTCTTTCTTTATTACAAATTATTCTAAGTCCATAAATATCATACATTTTTTTTATTGAAACTTTATTCATTTTTAAAAAAATTGATTTAAAATTTTTTGGGCGACCAAAAATTTGTATTTCTAAATTATTATCTAAAAGAGTTCTAAGGTCTAATATCATTTGATTTATTTTTTCTTCTCTTTGAGTTAAGGTTTTTCCAATTAACTTTTTTATTTTTATATATCCATCAGGATTAAATATTTTAAAACTATAATCTTGTAGTTTCCATGAAAAATCTCCTAATCCTAATTTTACAGTTAATGGGTAATAAATTTCGTCTGCAATTTTTGCTAATTTTTTAATATCTTCAGTATTTGCTTCATTATT
>CAZBHA010000042.1:0-7047 GCA_964491675.1 uncultured archaeon | reverse complement strand
GTCCACTGTCACCCCTTTTGGATGTGGTTTTATTGCTTTTGGAAGTTCTGGATTTTTTGTGCTTGTTCTTTTAAATTTAAATTTTTGTCCAGTAGGGTCTCTAAAATTAATTTCTGCGTGAGGATTAGCTATTGCAGTTCTTCTTAAATATTCCAAAACTCCTTGTTCTGAATCTCTATAAACTACATCTTTGAATTTTGTTTGAACTGCAGTTCCATTAAATTCTTTATCAAGTTCTTTTAAATTTGTTATTTTTGGTTCGTTGTGTTTTGGATCAATTGTAATTTCAAGAGAAACTGGTTTTTTCCCCTTTCTTCCAGTTATTATTTTACTTGCTTTTCCAGTAGTCATTTGAGATAGCATAGTACATCCAGAACAACCAATTCCTTGTTGTCCTCTTGATTGAATTAAACGATGAAATTTTGTTCCTGCTAAAAGTTTTCCAAATGCTTTTCCAATATTTTCTTGGCTAATTCCAGGTCCATTATCAGTTACTGTTACTTCATAATATTCTTTTGCAATTTCATCAATTCTAACATCAACTGTTGGTAAAATTCCAGCTTCTTCACAAGCATCTATTGAATTAGTTACATATTCGTGAACTACCATAGTTAGAGTTCTTACTTTTCCAACAAAACCAAGCATTTGTTTGTTTTTTTTAAAAAATTCTGCTACTGAATGTTCTTTGAATTCTGAGTCAAGTTTTTTTGTGCCTTCATTATAATTAACATTATTTTCTTCAATTTCTTTACTCATGCTCACCATCTAGTTTTATTAAATTTAAAATATAATAGAATAAAATTTACTAAGGTTATTTAAATGTAATCCTTTTTTAGCGGATTTTATAGTTCAAACCTACTTTTTTCACGAGTATTTAGAAAATTTTCCATTGTTTCGTGCTTTGCCCCTTCTAAAAGCATAGTTACTGCATTTATTGCTTGTTCTAGTTCGTTAGTTCCCGATATTATTGATATTGTTTTTCCATATACGCTAATAAGTGAATTAGTTTTTTTCTCAATTTCTGCTCTTGCACGACCTTCTCTTCCAATAACTCTCCCTTTTTTTGCAGTTTGTTTTGAATTATTATTTCCAACAATTTCAGGGATATTAATAATATAGAGTAAATAATTATCTTTTAGTAAAGTAAATGCTCTTTCTGGTGAAAATCCTCTTCCAATTGCCTTAACTATGTCCCTTCCTTTAAAAAAATCTTCCCCCTCTCCACTAATTATAACATCTCCCTCATGAGAATCTACTTCAATTTTTGTTTTAGTTAAACGCATTATTTTTGCTTTTATTTGACCTTCAGGGCCAATTAATGCACCAATTCTTTCTGTTGGGATTTTTACTATTTCTTCCATATATAACTATACTTTGCAAATTATTATAAACTTGATTTGGCTAATTAATAAAATGGTAAAGTTTTTTTTCTTGTTAAATCTTTTAAAAATTGATAATTTACCTTTTTACTTTTCAAAAGATTATTCACTGCGTTTGTTAATTCTTTCAAATATTTTATTAATAATTTTTGCAATTATTGGAAACTGGTCAATTGCGCCTATTATTTTTATTTACTGGTTTCAAAGTGTTGTGATTGGATTTTTTGTTTTTATAAGGTTATTAACAATGAATTCTAATTTTATTCCCTCTAATAAAGTAAATATTTCTCCAAATGATTTTAATATAATTTTAGCAATTTTTTTTGCATTTCATTATGGATTTTTTCATGTGGTTTATTTTATTTTTATTTTAGCTTTTTCTGCTTCACTAACTTCATTTTCTTCAAATAGTGTTTTATTTCTCTTTGATCCATTATTTTTGATTTCTTTAATAATACTTTTTATCAATCACGCATTTTCTGAAAAATATAATTCTGGAGATTATTTAGAAAAATCTGCTCATGAAATAATGTTTTCTTCTTATGCGAGAATTGTTCCAATGCACTTAACTTTAGTTTTTGGAACAATGTTAGTATTTATTTTTAATAATCATATAGCGATGTTAGTATTATTTTTAATTTTAAAAACAATTTTTGATATTAAAGGCCATATTGCAAAGCATAAAAATAATTTTTAAAATTAAATTATTTCTTTTAAAAAATTAAAGGTGTATTTTATTTTTTAGCACTTTTGTTATCTTTGTTTTTTGATTTTAATTCTTCAGCTTTAATTTTTATATTAGAATACATTTTTTCAAAGTCAGTATCAACATCATTTTTACTAAACCATTTTGATAAATTTGTTACATCTCTTTTAAAAAATTCACTAGCATTTGGATGCATTGTGGTTACTGCTTGTCCAACATCAATAATTACAAGTTCTTCATTCTTGTTTAGTATATTATATTCGCTTAAATCTCCGTGCACCAGTTTTTTATCAACCATTTTTGCTAAGTACTCACAGACTAATTCGTACTTTTCTTTCATATCTAAAAAAGGTTTATTTTTTGCTTTTGGAGAAGCAACACCATTTTCGCCAATAAATTCCATCACCAAACAGTTTCGTTTAAATGCAATTGGGAGTGGTACTCTTATTTTTGATTTTACCATATCTTCCAAATTTCTATATTCTTTTCTAGTCCAAGCTTCAATAATACTTAACTTATCTTTTCTCACGTCTTTAAATCGTTCATCTCCAAAAATGTATTGCCCCATATTTTTGAAATCACTAGTTTCTATTTTATAAATTTTTAAACCAATATAATTTTCACCAGCCTTGCATCTAAAAAAGTTTCCTTCTTTTCCAGTAGATACTACAAATTCAATATTATCAAAATATTTTTTTCTAGCAAGTTGATAAATTGTATCAATTGTTGCTTTATCAAAAACAGAATCAAAAATTTTTCTAACGTCTTTATTTTTTGTTAATTTGTCTTTATAATTATCTTCTATTTTCTCTTCATCCATAAAAATAATTTTTTTAAAATTAGTTAAATTGGTAATTTGTCTAAATACCCATTTCTTTTTAGCCAAGTTACTTGATTTCCTAAATATCTCCAAGTAACATCGCCCTTACTTGGTTGAAAATCCCAAAGTTTTGCAATGATTATATCATTTTCTCTTAACCAAACTCTTTTTTTTAATTTCCCGGGAATTCTTAACTGTCGTTCAATTCCATCTTCGCAGTATACTTTAACTTGGTCTGATCCCATTAATTGTATTACAACTCCAATTTGTTCTAAATTATTTTTATTAGGAGTTTTTACTCTTCCCAAATATTCTTCTTGTTCTGGTGCCGCAGCTTGTCCAGGTTTTGTTTTTTGCATTGAATTTTTTCTTTTTTGTGAATTAAAGTTTGCCATTTCTATCATCTCATATTTTATATATCTGCGCGTGCTTTATGTCGCTAATATTAATTATTGAACTTTCACTTATTAAACCTTTTTTTTGAAGAATTTCTATACATTTATTCCCAACTAAATTTAATGAGTCGGATTCATTAACTAATTTTAATAATTCTTTTTGAGTTATTTCGTCTCCACCATAAAATCTTTGAGAAACAGTAAGTTCTATTTTTTCTGAAGAAATAGTTTTTCCTAATAATTCTTTATCACACACTGCTAAAATTGTATGGTTATTAAATTCATGTTTTTTTGCTATCAAATAATCCCGCTCTTATAATCCTTTTACTGGAGTAATTGCTCCGCATGCTTCACATTTCATTAATCTAATTCCGCCTTGTGTTATTACATTTGTGTCTGGTTTTTGACATTCACTACAAAGCACAAATTGTTTGAAATAGCTTTCAATAATTTTATTTAATTGAATTGCGCCAATTTTTCCATTAATTATTATATTTTGCCCAGATTCTGTAACACTTGTTGCAGTTTCTTTTGTTAAATATTTTAAAAAATGTTTTTTATCTCGTCTCATTTCTTTAAGTAAAATTGTAAATCCTTTTACAAAAGTTTTTTTTCCTTGAATCATTGATTCTGCTTTTGGAATTTCAAATCTTTCATGAGTTAAAGCAGATTTTGGGATGCTTAAATAAGCCCTATCCAGCATTTCTTCATATTTTAATTCCATAATTATTTGTTATTTCAAAAGGTATATAAAGGCAATTTTTATTTAAAATTTCTTCAATACAAAATTATTTATATGAATAACACCTTCTTTTTTAATGATTGAATCATTAATGGAATTTTTAATTTCAATTGGACCACTTGGTTTATTTATTGCAGCAATAATTGGTAATGCGACTTTATTTTTACCGCTTCCTGTTGATTTAATTATTGTTCCTGTTTCAACAATTGATTTTTTTGGTTTGGGAGTTTTAACTCCTTTACTTTTGGGAATAATTGTTGGTGTTGGTGCAAGTATTGGTGAATTTTCAGGATATTTTATTGGCCTTGCTGGAATAAAAAGTTTTGAATCAATGTCAAAAAAAGAAGTTGAAAACCTTAATATTTTAAAAGAAAAGTTACAAGAAGTTGGAATTCCTTTAATTGCTTTTTTTTCATTTACTCCTCTTCCATTTGATTTAATTGGAATTGCTGCAGGGCTTGCAAAATATTCTAAAACAAAATTTTTTATTGGAACTTTAATTGGAAAAATTCCGCGATATATAATTCTTGCTTATGCAGGATACTATAGTATTAGTTTTGTTGTTCAATTATTTGGTGCTTAACTTTTTTATAATCCCAAAATAGTTGCAAGTATTATTACTAAAATCATTAACAGTACTTGTGGTGGTAAAGCAGGAAGAGCAATTTTTTTAACTGAAACAATATGTATTGCAAAAACAAGTCCAATAAAACTACTAATTAAAACTAGCGCACCTACAAAATAATTATTATTAAACCACCCAGTTGCAATAACACTACTTGCTGCAACAAGAGGTATAACTAAATCTCCATTTCCAAGTTCAAATTTATGTTCTTTTGTTGGCATTGAAATAGTGAAAGCAAAATTATCCTTAGTTACTGCTTTTCCTAAACTTACCATGTGTTTTGTTTTAAACACTGCAATTAAATCATAAATTGATAAAATAAAAATAAACATTATTGCAGGAACTAGTCCAATTGAAATTCCAATCATTGCCCCCGCTCCACTAATTGCAATAACACTAACTATGTTTTTTATGAAAATATTTTCTCTATTAAAATATCTTGCTACAAAAATAATCAACATTAAAATTATCACTAAAAAATCATTAGTTGGAAAAATTGCACTAAATACAATTAATGAAGTTGATAAAACTGCTAATGCTTCAATTATCCATAAAAAATTATTTTTTTTTCTAAATTTTAAAATAAGTAAAATAACTCCAGTCATTATGAGTATCATTAAAAAAAGATAAATTGCATTAATTGGATCATTAATATCTTGTGTAAATAATTTTGCTTCTACATTTAAATTTATTAAAGTAGTTGCAACATAAAGTCCAATGGACTGAGTTATTATAAAAACTACTGCGAGTAAAATAAATACTTTTGAATTTATCCATTCATTTTTTTCTTTTTTCATAAGTTAATTAAGTTCTTTTGTTTTTTATATGTTGCTTTATTAGTTTCTGTCTTTTTTTGCACTTGGTTTTACAAAATGGTGTCTTGGAGTATAAATTTCCCCTTTTTTAATTAGTTCTTCAACTGCTGCACTTATTTTTGTTTCATCTAATCCTTTTGCAATTCCTTCTGCGATTACATGTTCTATTGGCACCATGTCCATTTCACTAGCTGCATCTTTAATTATTTTTAATGTTATATTTATTGAGTGTTGTTTTGTACTACTTACTCCTGTATTAATTATATCAATATCAATTTTTCCTGTTTCAGGATCAGTTACAGTTTCTTCTAAACTTTTTCTAACAAGTTCAATTGCTCTATTCGCATCTTCTAATTCTACTTCATCTTTAATTCTTATTTTTGCATTTGCCTCAGCAAGTCTTACTAGTCCTTCAAGTTGTCTAGCTGTTGCAGCATAAGCTCCAACTTCTCTTCCCTGATCACGCAGTCTTACATAAAAATCAGTTATTTCTTTTATTGCCTCTTCGTTTAATACTGGGAAACATTTTTGTCTGCAATATGAAATATATTTTCTTAATAATTCAGAATCAATTATTGGTTTTGTTCTTTCATCAATTTCTTTTCTTTCTTCAACTGTTAATTTTTTCCCTAATTTTGCAACTTGTCTTAATTTTTCTCCACTTTGGTGTGTTTTTAAAATATGTTCTGCAATATTTTGATCTTGTTTTCTATCAAGAACATCTTTTATCATAAAAAATAAATCAAATCTTGAAATTAATGATGATGGCAAATCAATTTGTTCTAGGGGTGATTGAAATTTATCAAATCTAGAAAATTTTGGATTTGCAGCAGCAAGCATTGAAGTGTCTGATTTAAATCTTGAAATTATTCCTGCTTTTGCAACACTTATCATTCCCTGTTCCATTGCTTCGTGAAGTGCACTTCTATCTTGCGGATCCATTTTATCAAGTTCATCCGCCATGCAAATTCCTCCTGATGCTAAAACTAAAGCTCCTGCTTTTAAAGTCCAACCGCCTTCTCCAAATTCATCTTTAACAGCACTTGCAGTAAGTCCTACTCCAGAAGTAGTTTTTCCACTAATGTAAATACTTTTAGGCGCAATATTTGTTGTTGCTTGAAGTAATTGACTTTTTCCACAACCAGGGTCACCAACAAGTAAAACGTGTATGTTTCCTCTTATTGTTTGATCGTTAGGTAAATGTTTTGTTACTCCTCCAAATAATTGTAAAACAATTGATTGTTTCACAATATCGTGTCCATAAATTAAAGGGGCAATACTATTTGTTAGTACTTCAAAAATATCTTCTCTTTTTGAAAGTTTTTTTTATTGCATCTTCTTCTTCTTTTGAAATATCAATTTCACTAAATTCTTTTTGAGTTTCTTCTAAATAATTTACTTCAATATATCTTCCATAAATTGGTTTTTTGTCTTTTTGTGGTGGTATTAAACGTAGTACTCCAACAAAATTTGTTTTATCTCCAGCACTTACTCTATTTACTAAATCATCACTAACATAAGCATCTATGTAAACTGCTTGTTCATTTCCTCTTAATTTTTCAAGA
>CAZBHA010000041.1:4591-7408 GCA_964491675.1 uncultured archaeon | reverse complement strand
CTATCTCGTTTGAAGCATTCCTGATTTCATTGATGTCTATCTTATATGACAGGAACTCCTCTTTTATTAAAAATAACAATTAGTTTTATTATAATTGCATTTTTTGATATCTATTCAGCAATAATTATACTTTTAGTTAGTGTAATTTTTATTGTTTTTAGTGTTTATATTCTAGGAAAACAACAAAAAGCAAATTTAGAAAGAAATGACACTGAAGATATTGAAAAGGGATTTGTGAGTGATGTTTTTACTAATATTGAAACAATAAAACATTTTGGAAAAGAAGAGCGAATAAACAAATTATTTAATATTCATTCAAAAAATACTACGGATAAATTAAAAGAATTTTGGGATTTTTATGCATTTGTTGATTTTTTTTATATTTTTATTTTAGGAATAGGAATGATTTTTTTAATGTATTTTACAATTAGTAAATTATTAGTTGGAGAATTAGGCGTTGGTTCTCTTGTTTTTATTCATGCTAGCTACATTGGACTAATTATGCCTTTAATGGAATTTATGTGGGGCGTAAGAAGAACTTACGAAGCAATGAGTGATATTCAAGCAGTTGTAGAATTTAAAAAAATACAGCCTAGTATTACTGATCACAAAAATGCAAAAAAAATTAAAATAACAAAAGGAGAAGTAAGATTTGATAATGTTAGTTTTACTTATGGACGAAAAAATGTTATTAAAAATTTTAGTTTAAATATAAAACCAAAAGAAAAAGTTGCTTTTGTTGGCCATTCTGGTGCTGGAAAAACAACCCTTGTAAAATTACTTTATAGATTATATGATGTGCAAAAGGGAAGGGTTTTAATTGATGGAAAAGATGTTAAAAATGTTTTACAAGAGTCCCTACGAAGTGAACTTAGTATTGTTCCTCAAGAATGTGTTTTATTTAATGATACAATTTATAGTAATATTTTGTTTTCAAGTCCCAGTGCTAGCAGAAAAGAAGTTTTTAATGCATTAAAAATAGCTCAACTTTATGATTTTGTAAAAAGTTTACCAGAAAAAGAAAATACTATTGTTGGAGAGAGGGGAATAAAACTTTCAGGTGGAGAAAAACAACGCCTTTCAATAGCTCGTGCAATATTAGCAAATAAAAAAATACTAGTGCTTGATGAGGCAACTAGTGCTCTTGATTCACAAACTGAGAAAAAAATACAAACTGCCCTTTTTAAATTAATGAAAGGAAAAACTACTATTATTATAGCGCACAGGTTAAGTACAATAATGCAAGCTGATAAAATTATTGTTATTGAAAATGGAGAAATAAAACAAATTGGAAATCACAAAGAATTAACTTCTAAAAAAGGAGTTTATCAAACACTTTGGGAATTACAAAAAAGCAAGGACATTCGGGCATAGTAAAAATTTAGTTTTTTTAAATTTTAACAAAAAACCCCTCTTCGTTTTTTGTCGTTACAAAAGTTAATTTTAAATACTGCTTTGTAAACAATAATTATTACTTGACGCCCCGTTGATTCTTTTTAAAAGGGTCGGCGGGTCCTTTTAAACAATTAATTAATATTTCTTTATTTATTACAAAACAAGCACTACTTTTGTCTCTTAATTCTTTCCCACTACTCTTAGAAAAATAAGCATTTATTATTCTTTTTTGTTTTAAAACAACTTTTTCAACTGCTGGAACTAAATCAGTATCTCCAGAAACAAGGATTGCAATATCATATTCTTTATTTTCAGCAAGGATTATTAAATCAACAGCAAGTTTAACATCAACTCCCTTTTCCCTAAAAGTCAAAAAGTTTTCCCCTTTTATTAGTTGAAGTTTTCCAAAGTGAATTGTTAAATTTGGGTTTTTTCTTAAATTATCAAAAAATGAATCTTGAGCTGATCTTTGTTTTAAACCTTGTTCAGTTCTTTTTGGAGCTGTATAAAATCTAACAAATGGGTCTTTAGTATTTGAAATATATGAAAATAATTTATGATAATCTACTTTTCCAGGAATAAAACCCATTTCTTTAATAGAATGATACAAATTACTAGCATCAACAAAAATAATTGTTTTCATAAAAGAAAAGTAAAATTTGTGAGTTTTTAAACCTAAACAATATTTCGACAATTGACCAATCGGCACAAAACCCTATGATTGTTTTAAAACCTTTAACTAAACTTAACCCAATTTTTATTGTCTCACAAAGATTTTTATTAGTGTGAAACACCAAATTAATACATGAAACACCAAGACGCAATAATACTATTTATTTTCAATGAAGATAATTCTAAAATTTTAATGCTTAATAGAGTAAAGAAATTTGGTTTTGATTGGGGATATATGTGTGGAAAAGTTGAAGAAGGAGAAGATATTGAAAATGCATTAAATAGAGAAGTTAGAGAAGAACTTGGAATTAAATTAGAAAAAGTTGTTTTTTTAAAGAAAAAAGAATTAAATAAAGATGGCGAAACTTTTTTTCATTATTATTTTAAAACCAACCTACTAGAAAATACTAAATTGTATTTACAAAAAGAAGAAATTAATGAAGCTAAATGGTTTTTGTTAAATGAATTACCTAAAATTAGAGCGCCTGATGATCCAATAGATTTTGTTTAATCCCTAATAAATTAACATTGGTATGGCTTCAAAAATAGGTTTTTAAATATCAAATCACACTAATCTATTATAGTTAGTGCTTATACACCAGTAGAACCACTAACCATAAAAAAATAGACTTTGTGAGGTCGCTTGCAGTTTTTTTAAAACTCCCGCTCACAAGGGATGAGGCGCAATGCGCATTTAATTGGATTGATTATTATGGCGATCCCAAGGGAGCCTATCCCGGCGACGACACC
>CAZBHA010000041.1:0-4581 GCA_964491675.1 uncultured archaeon | reverse complement strand
AAAAGTGATTAGAGCAACGCCCACTTTGAGGGGTGAAGAAGCAAATTCTTTTATTAAAAATATTTTAAAGAATGATACTGCTAGATTATCGAGAAATCAAAAAAAGCTTTTTAGTTTTGTTGAAAAAGCCCCTTTTTCCCTTGACGATTTTTCTCTTTAATACTTTTTTGTTTTTCTTTAATTTTTAAATAATTATCTTTTGTAATCACTTTTTTTCCAATTTTCTTTTCAATACTTTTTCTCGTATTTCCAGCTATTGTTCCACCATCTTTTGCTATTTTTTTACTATGAGAAAATGTTTTTGGATTTTCTGTTTTAGAAATTTCTTTTGTTGTTGCTTCTGCTAACATATTTAGCACAAGTTCTAAATTTGACATATTATCTCTTAAATTTTCTTTTTTTAAATTTTTGAACTGTTTATATTCTTTAACTGTTTTTCCTGCCCAAGCTTTTGTTATTTCATTTGTAAGAATTGCATAATCAGTTTGTTTTTCTATCCCGACTCTACCCCATTCATCAGTTAGTTCTTTTCTTATTTCAATTGTTTTTAATCTTTGATTTATCCATTCTTTTGAATAACCTTTTTGTAAATAAGTCCTCATTGCTCTATCAATTGTTTTTTCTGGGTCAGCGGTTTCATCAATTCTTTCTTTTCCAACTTGTGCAAGCCATAATTTGAAAGGCTCTGCTTTTTTGCTTGGAATTGATTGAATTAGACGAAAAATAACTTTAGTATTTCCAGCCAAAGTAAGTCTTATTTTACCAGTTTCTGTTTGCATTTCTACCTGGGGACAATTTGTCCCTAGGTAAATCCCTAGTTCTTCATCACGTTTTCTCAATTTTTTTAAATAATCAGTTGGATTAGTACTTTCTGTTAAAACCTCAACAACATCAACAATTGAAAAATACCAATCTTCTTTATCTGGATTCCATTTTACACGAACTTTTTTATCCTGAAATAACTTAATAGCGTTTTTTTCTTTCATATTAACTAATTGTCTTAAACATTATAAAAAGCTTCTTTGAGTCTTATGCCACTTATAATTTATCCAATAAAATTTTATTTAACTTTTTAAATGCATCTTTGTTATTTTCCCATTTTAAAAGTAGTAATGCTTCTTCAAAAGAAACCCATTTTATTTCTTCATGTTCATGACAAATATTTTTTTCTATTGAAACGATAAAATCTGATTTTACTTCAAAACCAAAAACATACTCTTTTGTTATAGAAATTGATTCGCCAGTTAAATAATGATTTTTCATTTCAAAATAGTGCACATCTGGAATAATACTTACAATATCTTCTTTTTGAATATTAGCTTCTTCGTTTAATTCTCTAAGGGCTGCTTCCAGAATGGAGTTATCTTTTTCTTCCACGCCCCCAGTAATAGGTTGCCAAAAACCGCCTTTTTTTGGAACTCTTTTTAATAAAAGAAACTCAAATTTTTTATTCTTTTTTTTAAAAACAATTCCTTCTACATGAACATCTCGCATAATATAATAAAATAAAATAAACTTTTTAAATAGGAATAAAATTTAGCTGGCGACAATTTGTCACAGTTTGATTTCCTTCTTATTTTTCCTCGGCACAAAACCCTCTTATTGTTTTAAAACCTTTAACTAAACTAGTTTTATTAGTGGATTAAATTGGCTCTTTTAACTAAATCAAAATATATGAATGGAATGCAGTGCCCTAGGTTACTATGGTTTACTGAAAAGAAATTATTACCAGAATTAAACCTAGCAACAAAACAAAAGTTTGCTGCTGGACACGAACTAGAAGAATATGTTAAATTATTGTTTCCAAGAGCAGTTGACGCAACTAATCCTGATTTTATGGGAAATTTAAACGATACTAAAAAACTCATTAATAAAAATAAAGCTATTTTTGAAGCAGGTTTTATGATTAATGGACTTTATGTTAGAAGTGATTTAATAATTCCTGTTGGTAATGGAAAGTGGGATTTATATGAGATTAAATCCTCTACAGAAGCTAAAGACGTTCATGTTGTTGATTTAGCTTTTCAAAAATATGTTATTACAAAAAGTGGTTTAAGGGTTAGAAAATGTTTTGTTATTTATTTAAATAAAGATTATGTAAAAAAAGGCAAAATTAATCCTAAAAAACTTGTTAAAATGGAAGAAGTAACAAAAAAAGTTAATGTAATTAATGGAATGGATGAAAATATTATTGATTTTAAAAAAATCATGTGTTTAGATAAATATACAGAGTATCATATTTCTCAAAATTGTAATAAGCCATATGATTGTCCTCTAAAAAAAGAATGTTGGAGCACACTACCAGAAAATAATGTTTTACAATTAACAAATTGGCGAGTTTATTGGCAATTATTTAGAGAAGGAATAATTGATTTAAAAGATGTGCCAACTGACACTAAATTAAATGAAAAAGAAGAAACAATAATTAAATCACTTAAAAATAATCCTATTATTAATAAAAAAGAAATAAAAAAATTCTTAAATAAATTAAATTATCCTTTATTTCATTTTGATTTTGAAACATTTGATACTGCTATTCCTATTTTTGATAAATCAAAACCCTATCAAAAAATACCTTTTCAATATTCTTTGCATATTGAAGAAAAAAATGGTTCGCTAATTCATAAGAGTTTTTTATCAGAAGGTGGAGATCCTCGCGTTAAATTATTAAAACAATTAAAAAAAGATTTAGCTGGAAGTGGAGATATTATTGTTTATAATAAATCTTTTGAAATAAGTGTTTTAAGACAACTTTCTGTTGATTTTCCTTCAAATAAAAAGTGGATTTATTCTGTAATTGAAAGAATAGTTGATTTAGCTGAGCCCTTTCAACAATTTTATTATTATAACAATTCCCAAAAAGGAAGTTATTCAATTAAAAAAGTGCTTCCTGCAATTACTAATAAATCCTACTCTGAACTTGAAATTAACAACGGAGCAGACGCTAGCATGCTTTATTTTTACACGCACATAAAACCTGACAAACAATTTGACAAACAACAAGTCCGCAACAACCTAGAAAAATATTGTGGGTTAGACACTGAAGGGATGGTTTTGATTGTTGATGAATTATATAAATTATGCAAATAAGCTAATTTACTGATTTTAACCTCTAATTTTTTGCAAAGTAAGTATTTTATTATGTTAATTAGTAAATTATTTAGTGATTAAATGCCAGTTGTAGATAATACTGAAAATATATCTGAATTTCAAACAAGAAAAAGAATGATTGACCCACAATTAAAAGCAGTTGGTTGGAAAAAAGAATATATTATAGAAGAACCAAATGCCGTAAAATCTGATTTTAAAAAAGGACTTTTTAAATTTAAAGAAAAAACTGTTGAAAAAGGAGTGGACAAATTTATAGATTATTTACTTGTTGATGAAAACAAAAAACCCCTTGCAATTATAGAAGCAAAAAAGTCTTCAACAGATTTTAATAAAGGATATTCACAAGCAATGACTTACAGAGAATTCGTAAAGAAACAAATTGATTATGATATTCCAGTTTTTTTAACAAATGGAGCTGAATGGAGATTTATTGATGAAGATTTTGTTGAAAGAAATGTTTCAGGCCCCTTTAGTCAAGAAGATTTAGCAAGAAGAAAAGCATTGTTTTTTAGAGCGCCTGATAGTTTAAGTGGAGTTAGAATTAATGAAGGAATAGTTAATAGACCAAGAAATAAACAAATTGTTCTGCAAATTCTTGAATGGCTTGACCAAGGACATAGAGAAGCATTAATTCAAATGGCAACTGGTACTGGAAAAACTCGTGTTGCAATGGCTATTATTGAAGCATTAAAAAAGTCGCATAAAATTGAAAATATTTTATTTATTGCAGATAGAACTGCTCTTGTTGATCAAGCAGCTGGTTCAAAAGGATTTAAGAGATTTTTAGCAGGAGAACCTCCTAATGATTTAAGAAAAGTAAAAAAAGATTATACTGGTAGAGTTTTTGTTTCAACAATTCAAACACTAATGGAAAAAAAGAAAAAATTTAGATTTGAAGAATTTAGTCCAGCTTTTTTTGATTTAATAGTATTTGATGAAGCACATAGATCGTATTATGACAGGGGAAACTTAGTAATGAAATATTTTGATGCAATCCAAATTGGTTTAACTGCAACTCCAAGGTCAGAAAAAGAAAAAGACACTTATAGATTATTTGATTGCCCAGGAGATAAACCAAATGCTGAATATTCTTATGATGAAGCAATAAATGATGAAATATTAGTCCCATATGAAGCTGAAATTATTTCAACTAAAGTTCTTTCTCTTGGGATAAAAGGGAATGAACTTACAAAAGATCTAAAAATGGAATTAATAAAACAAGAAGAAAATCCTGATGAATTTTATAAATTGCCTAGTGAATTTGAAAGATATTTTACTGATGAAAAAACAAACGAATTAATAATCTCTGAATATATGCAAAGATGTAGACGTTCCCCTGATGGACTTCCTTGTAAGACCATTTTCTTTTGCGCATCAAAAAAACACGCACAAAGTATAAAAGAAATATTTGCAAAAAGATTTCCTAAACTAAATAAAGAAATTAGAGTAATTACTTCTGATCAAAGTTAT
>CAZBHA010000040.1:0-7454 GCA_964491675.1 uncultured archaeon | reverse complement strand
CTTTTTAGTGCTTGCAATACTTCAAATGATTTCAATGTTTACTGCACTTATTTTAACTTCAACAATACTTACTCCAGAAATGATTTTAGATATAGAAGCAGGAAATATAATGACTTATTTACCAGCACTTATTTCTTATTTTGCAATGATTTTTACTTTTGCAATTATAATAAGTTTAATATTTGCAATTATTGGATACTTAATAATTTATAGAAGCCTTGAACTTATTGGAAAAAAACCACAAAAAATTGATTTTGTTAGATTTATAAAATTTATTTTTTTAGGATTAGTAACTGCAGCATATGCAATTTTTTCAATATTTTTTTTAAAATTATTTTTAATATTTGTAGTTGGTTTAATATTACTTTTAATTGGAACCCTTAGTTTAATACTTAATCCAGTTCTTGGAGGAATATTACTAACTTTTGGATTCTTTATATTATTTGCATATTTATTTGTAATAATTTACAATATATACAGATTAATTTTTATTGAAGTTTTATTTATTGAAAAAGGAGAAATTAGAAAAGGGTTAAAAGAATCTTATAATATAACAAAAGGAAATGTACTTGATATAATAATTGCTTTTTTTGTTATTGGAATAATTATTGCAATTGTGTTAGTACTTGTTGATTTACCAAATACAATATATGCATTTATGATTGGTTTTGCACAAGGATTTAGTGGAACAACCTCTGAGGTTACACAATTAACATTAATGCGCGATCCAATTTATTGGATACTACAAATTCCTAGTTCGGTTGCAACTGCGTTTTATTTAGTTTTTATTAATGTTTTTATTGTTAATGCATATGCCCTTATAGTAAACAAAAAACAAAAGAAATAATCTTTTTCTTTAAGAAATAAACTTTTTTTAATAAAATTTCTTGCCAAATAAAGCAAAACTAACAAAAAAACAAGATTTATATATTAATTTGTTCGAGTTAACAAGCGAAAAGCTTTTATAAAGAAACATACCAAATATCTATAGAATTATATACAGTTAAAGGGTGATTATGCGTGAAGAGTATTTTGAAAATATTTTTAATTTTTGTAATAACAACATTATTTATTAGCGGAGCAATGGCTGCTTGCAGTATTGATTTAAGCAATTTTACTGTTGAACTGAGAAGTGATCAAGACGGATATGCAAACACAATTTATGCAGAAAATAATTCAGAAATTGATATTAAAATTAATTTTGATATAGATTATATTGGAGATCAAGCAGATTGTGCAACAAATATTGGAGCAAAAGCTGAAATTTTTAGATGGAATAATACAACAAATGATTGGGTTAGAATTAGAACAACTACTACAAAAACACAAGCACTAGAAGAAGATATTTTTTCATTCACATGGAGTAATGATTTTAGCGTAAGTAATTCTTATGACAGATATAAAGTAGAAGGAATTTTACAAAACGGGACTACTGAACTTGATAGAAAAGAATCATACATTGATATTGAAAACAATACATGTAGCGGAATAATACTAAGAACAACTAATTTTGAAATTGATGAAAGCAGAAGTAAAAGAGAATATTTTTACATTGAAAATAATACAAATAAACATTTTGATGTAAGTAATGCTGAAATTTATTTTACTAGCTCAGGAGTAACTAGTGGAAGTGTAGATTTTCCAAGCAGAGTTAACATGCGAAACACTGCAAGCATTAGTGTTAATTTAAATGCAAATAATGTTAGTAGAGACACTACTGTTACAGGAAGATTTAGAGTAAGCGGGTATTTAGACGGAACATACTGCTCAGTAAATAACATTGGTGAAGAAACATTTGATGTTAGAATTATTGATACTGGGACAGGATCATCTGGCGGAACAACAACCCCTAGCGGAGTTTGTGCAGATCTCCAATTAGTTACAAGAGATTTTGAAATGAATGAATCAAGCACTGCTCAAGAAATATTTTATTTAAAAAATAACAGTACTAAAAGATTTGAAATCTTAGAAGTAAAAACAACTAGTTCTGGACTTGATGTAGAAAGTTTTTACTTAGAAAAATATGCACACCCAAATAACTTAGCAAATATTGTAGTAAAAACAACTGCGGGAAATGTAACCCAAAATAGACTTTATGAAAATACAATTCAAGTAAGAGGAAGATTTAGTGACGGAACAACTTGTTCTTTTACTAATATTGGAGAAAGAAGTTTTATTACAACAGTAAAGGATGTTTCACAAAATACTACTCAAACTTGTGAAGGGTTTAGTATAAATGTTGCAAATACTGTTGAATTACAAAACGCAGGAACAATACCTTTAACAATAACAAATAATACAAGTAGAACTGCAAACGTTTACGTAGAAAGTAATTTGCAAGTATCTCCAGCACTAATAACACTTCCAGCAAATAGTTCAATAACTAGAGAATTAAGTGTTAGTGTGATAAATAGAGACGGAACAATTACTCTTAGACCAGACATATTTGGTTGCCCAACAGCAGGCGCAATACAAGTAATAAATGTAAAAAACACTGCAAGTGGAGAATTACAATCAATCATAGTTAATAATAGAGTAGAAACTGATCAAAACAGCATAAAACTAATCGTTGAGTTTGATAATCCTACTAATAAATTGTTTACTGGAATAGTAAGTTTTAGCGGATTTGGATGGATTAGTGAAGATAAATTAGTCACTCTAGCACCAGGCCAAAATTTTGTTGAAATATTATTAACCCCAAGCGGACAAAATCAAAGTCAAACTGGAAAAGTAAGTTTTACTTCAAACGGACAAACTATAGAAAAAGATGTTACATTAACTGCAACTAATTTACTAACTGGTTTGTTTGGATTTGGAAGTGGAATAGCAGGATTTGGAATATTTTTAATAATAGTAATAATTGCAATATTAATTGTTGTATACATAATTGATTATAACAACAATCAAATATCACAAGAAGACAAAGAAGCTTGGCAAAAATAATAAAAAACGCGACTTTTCATAAAATGAATTGGGGTAAGTCTAGGACAACCTTTCGCGAATGATTTTTCTAACAAGAAAAAAGGTTTAAGTCCAAGACAACCTTTCGCGAACGTTTTTTCTAACAAGAAAAAAGGTTCTTTTATAAAGCTTTCTTTAGAAAAAATAATTAATTGTAAAGAATATTGCAATTTAAAAGTACACTGTACTTTTGGCAACGGTGAGCGCCAGAGTATAAATACTATCTAATTTTGATAGTAAGTGTAAATTAAATAAAAAAAGTGAAAATATATGGCAAGTTATAATGCACCTAGAAAAGGATCAATGGCTTTTTACCCTAGAGTAAGAGCTAGAAAAGAAACTCCTTCAATTAAAGCAAAAGGTAGCGAAGCTAAAGCACTTAGTTTTTTAGGATATAAAGTTGGAATGACACAAGTTATTGGAAAAGACTCTCACAAAGGAAGTATAACTTTTGGACAAACTGTAGCAGTACCTGCAACAATTGTAGAAGTTCCTTCAATAAAAGTACTTGGAATAAGAGCTTATACTAAAGAAGATCAAGGACATGCTGTTTTAAGCGATGTATTAAGTGATACTTTTGAAAAAGAAGTAAGTAGAAAAATTAAAAATTATAAAAAGAAAAGTGAAAAAAATAAAGCAAAAAAAAGTGAAGAAAAATCATACACAATTGCCGATTTTGAAAAAGAAATAAACTCAATAGAATATTTTACATTACTAGTTAATACACAACCAAAAACAATTGAACTTAAAAAAACTCCAGAAATTGTTGAAATAAATATTGGTGGAAATAAAACTGAACAATTAAATTATGCAAAAGAAATTTTAGGAAAAGAAATAAAATTAGAAGATGTTTTTAGCGAAGGAACTTTTTTAGATATAAAAGGAGTTACTAAGGGAAAAGGATTTCAAGGTGTAATTAAAAGATTTGGAATTAAACAACAAAGACCTAAAGCAAAAAAAAGAAGAGTTGTTGGATCAATTAGTCCATGGCACCCTGCAACAGTAATGTACACTGTAGCTAGAGCAGGACAAATGGGATACCATAATAGAACTGAATATAACAAAAAAATATTAAAAATCTCAGACAAAATTGATGAAGTAAATGGAACTGGATTTAGTGGTTATGGAAAATTAACTGGAAAATATATGATTATTAGAGGATCAATTCCTGGTGCTGCAAAAAGATGTGTAGCATTTAGAAAAAGTGTTAGACCTGAAAAAAAATCAGGAATAAACTTAGCAGTAATTGATAATATTGTAAAAAAGTGATTTTAGATGAAAGCAAAAATATTTGATATAAAAGGAAATACAAAAGAAAACATTGATTTGCCAAGTGTGTTTGACACAGTGCACAAACCAAAAGTTATTCAAAGAGCAGTTCTTGCAATGCAAACAGCAAAATTACAACCAAAAGGTGCTGATGTGCGAGCAGGATTCAAAAATACTGCAGTTTACATCGGAACAAGAGATGCTCCTGCAGGAATGAAAACAATTAACACTAATAAAGCAAGACTTCCAAGATTAAAAAACAGAGGAAGTATAATGAGCGGAAGAGTAGCTAGAGTTAGTCAATCTGTTGGAGGACGAAGTCCAGTAGCACCAAAATCATGGAAAGTTGTTGTTGAAAGAATAAATAAAAAAGAAAGGAAAATCGCATTACTAAGTGCAATCGCTGCAACTGCAAATAAAAATTTAGTAGAAAAAAGATTTATTGTAGAAGGAGATTTACCAATTATAATTGAAGATAGTTTTGAAAATACAAAAAAAACTAGTGAAGTAATTGATATTTTAAATAAAATTGGAGCAGGAAAAGATTTAGAAAATGCAAAGAATAAAAGAAGAAAAAGAAGTGGAAGAGGAAAAACAAGAGGAAGAAAAATTAAACAAAAGAAAAGTGTGTTAATTATAACTGGAAAAAATTCACCAGTTTTAAAATCAAGTAGAAATTTACCTGGAGTTGACGCTGTGACAGTTAATTCACTTAATGTTGAATTACTTGCACCTGGTGCAGAAGCAGGAAGACTTGCAATTTGGACAAAATCTGCAATTGAAGAATTAAATGAAAAGAAAAAAATAACTAAAGAAAAAACTGTTGATGTTAAATTAATTAAGAAAAAAATTAGAGAAGAATTAAATAGAAATAAAAAAATTGTAAAAAACAAAAAGAAAGCAATTAGAAAAGCTAAAAGAAAAAAAGAAGTAAAACAAGAGGATGAAGAATAGGTGCTTGAAAAATGGTTAAATTAAAAAAAGAAGAAGTAAGACAAAAAGAAGCTGAAGAAAAAGCACATAATAAAGAAAAAGAAATCCCTGAAGTTAAAACAAAAGCAATTAAAGTAAAAGT
The DNA here is from genome assembly GCA_964491675.1 of uncultured archaeon. Lineage (GTDB taxonomy): Archaea > Iainarchaeota > Iainarchaeia > Iainarchaeales > JAAZKV01 > JABIDZ01. Next base: position 2,149 of record CAZBHA010000040.1, on the reverse strand, counting down.
AAGTTTAGATGATTTGGGAGTTGTATTTTACCCACTTGTTACTGAAAAAGCAGTAAACATGATTGATTCAGAAAACAAAATAACATTTGTTGTTTCTGATAAAGCAAACAAAAAAAGTGTAAAAGAAGTAATACAAAAAGCATACAATGTAAAGGTAGATGCAATAAATATTATTAGAGATAGAAAGGGAAGAAAAAAAGCAATAATAAGATTATCAAAAGAAAACAAAGCACAAGATCTCGCAACAAAAATGGGAGTTTTGTAATTTGGTGATATAATATGGGTAAACGATTATACAGTCAGAGAAGAGGAAGAGGAACAAATACCTTTAAAGCTAAATTAAAAGGAATTCCTTCAAAATATGCAAATCAAAACCCAGAATTATTAAAAGGACAAGTAATTGATTTTATTAAAGACACAGGAAGAAACGCAATTTTAGCAGAAGTTAAATTTGATAATGGTGTTGAACAAGTTGTTGTAGCACCAGAAGGAACTTACATTGGTCAAAAAGTAGAACAAGGAAAAAATGCAGCTTGGGAAATTGGAAATGTAACTGAAATTGGAGACCTACCTGAAGGATGCCCAGTTTGTAATATTGAAAAAATTGCAGGAGACGGAGGAACTATTGTAAAAAGTTCTGGAAGTTATGCGCTTTTAATTACAAAAGATAGTAGAAAAGCAACTTTAAAATTACCATCAGGAAAATTAATTAATTTACCACTTAATGTTCGTGCAACAATTGGAAATGTTTCATGCGGAGGAAAGGGAGAAAAACCATTCGTTAAAGCAGGAAACAAATTCTTCGCAATGAAAGCTAAAAAAATATTTTGGCCAACAGTTAGAGGAGTTGCAATGAACGCAGTTGATCATCCATTTGGTGGAGCACAACACCATCCAGGAAAATCAAAGAGTACTTCAAGAAATGCACCAGTAGGAAGAAAAGTAGGTGCAATTGCATCAAAGAGAACAGGACGGAGAAAGAAAAATTAAAATTAGGTGAATATTATGGCAAAAGAATTTACATTTAGAGGAAAAACACTTGAAGAATTACAAGCTATGAGCTTGACAGAATTTGCAAAACTTTGTGATTCAAGAACAAGAAGAAGTTTAACTCAAGGAGTTAGTAATCCTCTTCTTAAAAAAATTGCAAAAGCAAAGGATAATCCAAAAGCAAAACCAATCAAAACTCACAGAAGAGACATTATAGTTATCCCTCAAATGGTTGGAGCAAAATTAGCAGTTTATAAAGGAAATAGTTTTGAAAATTTAGATGTTAGTGAAAAAATGTTGGGCCATTATTTAGGAGAATTTGTTTCAACTAGAAAAAGATTACAACACGGAAAAGCAGGAATTGGAGCAACAAAATCTTCAACTGCAATAACAGCAAGATAGGTGTAAAAAATGAGTAAAACAAAATACCAAAATATAATTGGAAAAGAAAGCAAGACTGCAAAAGCAATAACTGCAAACGCACCAATATCTTTGAAATTTTCAACTGAACTAGTAAATCAAATAAAAGGAAAATATGTAGAAAAAATAATAGCATGGCTTACTAGAATAGAAAATGAAGAAGAATTTTTACCACTTAAAATGTACGATAAAAAAGTAGCACATAGAAAAGGAGAATCAAAAGCAGGAGCAAAAGCAGGAAGATACCCTAAAAAAGTAGTAAGAGCTTGGATAGATTTACTAGAATCTGCCAAGAATAACGCAGACTTTAAAGGACTTGACCAAGAAAAATTAGTTATAATTCACGCATTTGCATCAAGCGGAATAAACAGATACTCATACCAATCAAAAGGAAGAATTGGCGGAAAAGCAAGAAGAAAAAATGCAACCCATATTGAAGTAATAGTAACAGAAGTTGGGGGAAAAAAATAATTGGTGAAGATTATGATAGAAAAAACATTTATTAAAAAGAATTTGAACAAGATGGAACTGCAAAGATACTTAGCAAAAAAACTTGAAAGAGCAGGATTTGATAAGTTAGAAATAATTAAAACTCCACTTGTAACAAGAATTGTACTTCACGTAGCAAAACCTGGACTTGCAATTGGAAAAAGTGGATCAACTATTAAAGAATTAACTGAAACAATTAGTAGAGATTTTAAAATTGATAATCCTCAAATAGAAATTCAAGAAATAAAAA
>CAZBHA010000039.1:3519-7544 GCA_964491675.1 uncultured archaeon | reverse complement strand
CATCAATTAGAATTACTTCCTGGACTGGGAAAAAAACACATGCTTGATTTATTAAAAGAAAGAGAAAAATCTCCATTTATAAGTTTTGAAGATATTATAAAAAGAGTAAAAAGTATGCCTGACCCTAAAAAATCAATTGTAAAAAGAGTAATGGAAGAACTTGAAGGCCCAGAAGATAAACATTATTTATTTTCTAGACCCCCAGCTTTACCAAAACCAAATTTTTATGGAAATAAAGGCTTTGATAATAATTCTAGAAATTATAATAATAGATCATTTCAAAGAAGATAAATTCTAAAATTATTTTTATTTAACTAGCTAAATTTTAATTAATAATTTTTAGTTAAGTTATAATTTTTTGGTTGATAATATGGGACTTTTTGAAGAACTACAAAACTTGATGATAAATCATAGGTTTCGCCCTGAAAAAAAATTATCTCAATTTTATTGTATTAACCAAGCCCTACTTCATTTTTTAGTAAAACAAGCTGATTTAAAAGAAAAAGATGTTGTTCTTGAAATTGGACCAGGAACTGGTTTTTTAACTAGGTTACTTTTAGAAAAATGTAGTGTTATTGCTGTTGAAAAAGATCAAACGATGGTTGAATTATTAAATAAATTATTTAGTAAAGAAATAAAAGAAAAAAAATTAATTTTAATTAATGGAGATATTTTAGAACAAGATATTAATAGTTTAGGTGTTACAAAAGTTGTAGCCCTGCCACCATATCATATTTCAAGCGATTTGATTTTAGCAATAACTCTTTCAAATGTAAAAAAAGCAATTTTAGTACTTGATATTGGATTTATTGAAAAAATTACTAGTTTTGAAGGATACACTACTTATAATGCTCTTACTGCTTTTTTAAATTTAAATGCAAAAGTTGAAGTTCTTGAAAAAGTTAGTCCAATTTCTTTTTTCCCAAAACCAAATTGTGTGAGTGGAGTAATTGAAATAAACTATAATACAAAAAATAATTCAAAAGATTTTTTTATATTTTTAAAAGAACTTTTTAGGCATAAAAATAAAGATCTTCATAGGGGACTTAAACAAGCGCAGCAATTTTTAGAAAAAAGTTTGAATTGGAACGAAAAACAATCTGCAAAATTTGACAAATTAAAAAATAGTACTGAAAAAATTTATTCAATAGAAGCAAAAGAATTTTTGAAGATTTTTGAAGAATTACAAAAATAGTTAACTTTACAAACACAATTAAAATTACAAAAATAATTATCTTTTTTTAGGATCTAGTCCAATTTGTTCAAAAACTTCATCTTCAAAAGTTTTTGGTTGAGCAGCAACTCTTTGTTTAGTGCTTTGTTGTTGTTTTTTAATTTCTTTAGCCCCTTCTAATAATTGTTTTTTAAGTTTTTGAATCTCTTCACTTTTTTTTAAAGCTTTAATTTTTCCCTCAATTGAAATTATTTCAGATTTAACTTCTTCACTAATTTTTTTATAAGTGCTCTCATCAAGTTTTCTTTTTAAAAATCCTTTTTCAGTTAATTGCAATTCATAAACTTTTCTTTGCTTTTCTTCCAAAAGCCCTTTTAAAATATTTTTCTTATCTGCAGAAATAGATTCAATTGCTTTTATTTCTTCAAGACCCATATTAATTTTTTTATTAACATCAAGAGCAGCCTCAATTTTTATTAATTCAGCATTTTTTTCTTTTGAAATTTTATTAAATGTTTCTTTACTTATTTTATTTTTTAAAAATTGTACCTCGGCTTCTTTTAGTTCAGAAATTAAAATTTCACTTCTTTTTTTAAGTTCATTTTTATCAATTTTATTTGGAACTTCTATTACAATTTTATCTACTTTGTTTGTTTCTTTTCTTGGTTTATTTGTTTTTAATTTTTTACTTTTATTAATAAAAAAAAGTATTACAATTAAAATTAAACCTCCTGCTCCAATTCCACCATATATTAAAATTTCATTTTCTTTAAAAAAATCTGGGTGAGTTAAATCTCTAACAAAAATTGCTAAAACTAATAAAACAAAAATTAGTATAATTAAAATAACATTTATTAGTTTCTTATTCATAATACTACAATATATTCTTAAGAATAAAAACCTTACATTTGATTTTTTTCTTTAAAAATATTAGTATATTTTAAATTTATTTAATTTTTAATTAATTAAAAGAAACAATTATATAATACATTTACTCTTTTTGTTTTATGAAAAAGAATTCTATTGTAGAAAAAACTGCTAAAGATATTAAATCTTTAAAAATACAAGGAGCTTCCAAGGTTTTGGAAATGGCAGTTAAAGCACTTACTATTGCTTCAATAAAATCTACTGCAAAAACAAAAGAAGAGTTTAGAGTAGAATTTTTAAAAAATGCGATGATTTTATACAAATCTCGTCCAACTGAACCTGCAATGCGTAATGCAATACGAGTAATGAAACAAAGTATTTCTAAAAAAGATTTGACCATTATTGAAATGAAGAAAATAATTGATGCTGAAGGAAAAAGTTTTTTTAAAAATAAAAAAATTACTATGGGAAAAATTGCAGAATTTGGTGCAAATATGATTAAACCAGGCGCAGTAATAATGACAATATGTCATTCACATTCTGTAATTGATGTGCTTTTAAAAGCAAAAAAGAAAATAAAAAAAGTGTATTGTCTTGAAACTCGTCCTCTTTTTCAAGGAAGAATTACTGCTAAAGAGCTTGCTAGTGCAGGAATTGATGTAACTTTAATTGTTGATAATGCTGCTTCAACTTTTTTAAAAGAGTGCGATTATTTTTTTAGCGGAGCAGATGCTTTTTTAGCTGATGGGGATGTAATTAATAAAATTGGAACTAATCAAGTTTCAACTGTTTGCCGGCGTTATGATACAAAACATTATGTTGTGTGTTCTACAAAAAAGTTTTCCCCAGCAACATTTTTTGGATTTAACGAACCAATAGAAGAAAGATCAACTAAAGAACTTGGTGAAAAAATATCAAAAGTAAAAGTAATAAATCCAGCATTTGATAGAACTGACGCTACTTTTATTGAAGGAATAATTTGTGAAAAAGGAATATTTTCTCCTAAAGGTCTTGCAAACAAATTATACGCTGATTTAAATTTAGAAAATAGAGAAAAAGAATTTTTTAAATTATAATTCTAATTTTTTAAATTGTTTCAAAACTATTAAATACTACAAATAAGTAATATAATTAATAAAATTTAGAAAAAAAATTTTAAAAAATAAAAAAGTGAAAAAAATGGATCAATACTCAAAGGATTTAAAAGTAAAAGTTTTCAATATTGAAGCTGGAAGATTAATTGCAGTACTAAATGAAAAAGATGCTGCTGAATTTGGAGTTTTTGTTGGAGATAGAGTAGAATTATTAAATTTAAGAAATCATAAAAAAACAGTTGGAATAATTGATATTACAAAAACTGCAGTATCTCTTAATCAAATAGGACTTTTCAAAGATATTGTTGATAAACTTGGAATAAAAGGAAAAGAACTAATTGAAGTAAAACCAACTGGCCGACTTAGAAGTGTTGAATATATTAGAAAAAAATTAAATAAAGAAAGACTTAGTGAAAGTGAAATTTTTCAAATAATAAAAGATATTACTGAAGACCGATTAAGTGATATTGAAGCAATTGCTTTTACTAGCGCAGTTTATACTGTTGGATTTGATTTAGATGAAACAGTTTACATGACTAGAGCTCTAATAGAAAATGGTAAAAAAATTGATTTTGGAGTAGACAATGTAGTTGACAAGCACAGTATTGGCGGAGTAAACGGAAGAGCAACAATGATAATTGTTCCAATAATTACTACCCAAGATTTATTTATGCCAAAAACTTCTTCAAGAAGTATAACAAGTGCTGCTGGAACGGCTGATTCTATGGAAGTACTAGCACCAGTAAATATTAGTTTTGACAAAGTTAGAGAAATAACAAAAAAACATAAAGGAGTTATTTCTTGGGGTGGATCAGTTGATCTTGCACCAGCAGATGATAAAATAATAAAACTAAGACACTCTCTTTCAATAGACCCAGAAGGACAAGTTA
>CAZBHA010000039.1:0-3457 GCA_964491675.1 uncultured archaeon | reverse complement strand
TGGAAGTAAACAAGTTGTGATTGATTTTCCAGTTGGAAAATATGTAAAAGTAAAAAACAAAAAAGATGCAGCAATTTTAGCAAAAAAATTTATTTATGTTGGAAAACAAGTTGGACTTGAAGTTGAAGTTGTTTTAACTAATGGAAATGACCCAAGTGGATTAGCATTTGGTCCTGCTCTTGAAGCAAAATATGTTCTTGAAATACTTGAAGGAAAAAGATTTGATAATTTAGCAGAAAAATCTTGTGACTTGGCAGGTGGAATTTTTGAACTTGCAGGAATTTGCAGACAAGGCCAAGGTTATCACAAAGCTGTTGAAATTTTAAAATCAGGCGAAGCATTGAAAAAAATGCAAGAAATAATAAAAGCCCAAGGTGGAAAAATTTTAAATAGTACACAAATACTTTATTCTCCACTAAATTTTGAAGTAACTGCTGAAAAAACAGGAGTTATAAAAGAACTTGATATTGGTCTTTTAACAAAACTTGCTAGAATGAGTGGAGCTCCAGCTGATAAAAACGCAGGAATAATGCTTTCTAAAAATGTTAATGAAACAATAAAAAAAGGCGAAAATTTATTAACTGTTTTTGCAGAAAATGAAAGAAAATTAAAAATTGCATACGAATTTTCTAATACTATTAATGTTGCAAAAATAGAATAAAATTATTTTAAAAATAAAAGAATTATTAATTTATTTTTTCAGTTTCTAAAATATTTTCAATAAATTTTTCTACTTCTTTAAGTTTTTTTTCATCAAATTCAAAAATACTTGAAAAAACTTTTGATTGTATTACTTTTCCTTTTTTCATTGAAAGTAGGGAAGACATTTTTTTTATTGCATTTCCTGACAAACCAATTCCGGTTGCAAATAAAATAAATTTTTTAGATTCTATGTTTTCAAGTTGGCGAATAAAAATATTTACTGCCGGAACTGAAGTAAATGAACTTACTGGAGAACCTAAAATAATATAATCGAATTTATCTACTTCAATTTTATTTTTTAAACTCAAGTCTTTTTCTTTTTTGAATTGATTTTTTAAATCTAAATTAGTGTTTAATTCTAGTTCTACTACTTCTAGGTTTTGTTTTTTTTCTAAAAGAAGATTTTGAATACTTACTGCAACTTTTTTTACTTCACCTAAATTATAATACGCGATTAGAAATTTTGCCATATTAATTATTGATAAAAAAAAGAATAAAAAGGCATTTACTGCCTTTTTTGCTTTAAAAAAGTGCTTTTTTTAGGGTTTTTAAAAAATTACTCATTTATTGATACAAGTTCTATTTCAAAAACAAGGGTTTGTCCAGCTAATTGGTGGTTAAAATCAATTTTTGCAAATTCAGTAGTTTTTTCAATAACCTTTCCAACTGCTCCCCCACCATTAATCATAATCCCCACTTTTATTGCATTATAATCTGCAAATTGAGTAGAGGGAACTTCTATAATTTTTGAAGGGTCTTTTTCTCCATATGCTTCTTTTGCAGGGATTGTTATTTTCTTTTTTTCTCCCTTTTTCATTCCAATAACTGCCGCGTCAAATCCTTTTATCATTTGTCCTGCTCCAGCAGTAAAATCTAGAGTTTGTCCTCTATCATAACTTGAATCAAATTTTTCTCCATTTTCTAAAGTACCTTTATAGTGTACGCTAATATTATCTCCATTTTTTACAGTGTTATCCATATTTACCAACTCCTAAATTTAATTTTTTTTAATATATTTAAAAAATTAGTTTATTTTTACTAATTCTATATCAAAGGTAAGTGTTTTTCCAGCGTTTGCTGAATTAACTGATGCTAAAATATTATTGTCATTTACTTCATAAACTTTTAATCTATACTGTCCAAGAATTAATTCTTGTCCAACTTCAAAATTAATGTCAGGTAATTGAGATAATAAAATAATTTGTTTATTATCTTCATTAATTTCTCCATACGCATCTTTTGGAAGAAGAGTTACTGTTTTTTTATCCCCTTTTCTCATTCCAACTACCGCAGCATCAAATCCGCTAATCATTTGGCCAGTTCCAACTACAAATTGGATTGGTTGAGCTCTATTATAACTTGATTCCATTTCTTCTCCATCAATAGTTAAAATATAATGAACGCTAACACTATCCCCATTTTTTACTTTTCGATAATCTTCTAAATTAGAAAATCCGTTTGCTGGAGAAGTGTTATTATCAACTAAGTTATTTGAATCGCCTAAATTCAAATCAACTGGAGCAGTACATCCAAAAATTAAAAAAAATGCTACTACTAAAACAAAAATTAACTTTTTCATAAACTATTTAAAATTAAAAACTTTTAAAAAGAATCGTTTTTGTTAAGTTTTATTTTTTTATATTAGTTCAAAAAATTTATCTTTTTTACTTATAAGCAATAACTGCCAAGTATTGTTCTTCTTTTTCAATACTATCTATTTTTTGTACTTTTTCAAATTTAACTTCTTTTAAAAAATTAGTTAATATTTCTTCATCATATCCAAAAAAGTGATGATCTTCCCCATATTTTTCAAATCCATAAATCTTATTTAACGCCCATTCTTTTTTTTGCCCAGTTTCACTAATAAAAAGTTTACAAAAATAATTCAAATTTGGAACTATTATTTCTAATTTTCCCCCTTTTTTTAAAACACGATACATTTCACTAAGAACTTTTTTTGCATCACTTCTAAATAAATGTTCTAAGAAAAATCTAGAAAATATTTCACTAAAACTTTCATCTTCAAAAGGTAAATTTTTTGCATCCCCCACAACATCAGTTTCTTTTATATTTCTAATATCAAAATGTAAATATCCTTCTTTTGGTTTTGTTCCAGAACCAATTTCTAATTTGTCAAATTTTTTATAATCAACTATACTAAGTTTTGACATATCTTTTTCTTGCATAAAATAAAGCAATATAAATTAATTTATAAAAGCAATTTTTTAAACAACAAAACTACTTTTGGGATAAAAACTTGCAGTAGTGCGAAAAAAGAACCCTTTTTAAAGTCTATTAGTAATAAATTTACTAAAGGGAAGTGTAATAATGAATAGTATGCGTTGTAAAAAAATGGATTCAAAAGACCTAATTAAATGTACTTTTGATTTGAGTAAAACTGAACTTAAAATATTTTTATTTTTATTAAAAATAAATGCGAGTGTTCCCTCTATTGAAATTTCAAAAAAAATAGGGCTTGATAGAACAACTATACAAAAATCACTTAAAAAACTCTTAGAAAAGAAAATTGTTGATAGAAGACAAAATAATCTAGATAATGGAGGTTATGTTTTTTTATATTCAGTAAAACAAAAAGTTCAACTTAAAGAACAAATGCGAGAAATAATAAACAATTGGAAGGACTTAGCAGAAGTGCAACTGGAAAGTTTATTTGATTCAACTGATTTATAAATATTTAAAAACAAATCAGTAACAATTTGTATACTATAAAGTGATATTATGCAGACCTATGCAG
>CAZBHA010000038.1:1212-7610 GCA_964491675.1 uncultured archaeon | reverse complement strand
CAACCCATAAATCAATCACTTGTTGTGAAATATAGGAATAATAAAGCATATGATCATTTAAAAGTTTTATTTGAAAATGGATTTATAAAAAAAGAACCAAAAGGACGAACATTTATTTTATCAACAACAACAAAATTTATAGAATATTTTGGAAAAGATTTTACTAAAAAGAAGTGATTTTATGGAAAAAGTTGAAGTTAAAAATATTGAGTTTAATAAAGAGAAAATTAAAACCTTGGAGAGTAAATCAAAAACTTTAGAAACTCAATCAAAAAAAGATTCTGTGCTTATAAAAAATTTAGAAGTTAAAACAAAAAGAGATGCAGTTTTAATAAATCGTTTGGAAGAAAAACATAAAAAAAATGTAGCAGAACTTGAAGAACTTAGAAAAAAAATTGCAAAAGTTTCAGCAAAACAAAGTTCTTTTTTTATTTCTGAATTTAAAAAACAAACACTAACTCTTTCAGTTGCGGCATTTGGTTTTTTAGCAGCACTTACTTGGAGAGATGCAATTGGGGCATGGCTTGCTCCACTTTTACAAGGCAGAGAAGGTGTTTGGGAATTTACTTTTATTGCAATTGTAGTTACTCTTATTGCAATTTTTGTTCCAGTAATTTTGACAAAGTTTTTAGGTGAAGAAAAAAGTGAGTGAATTCATTAGAGTTTGTCCGAATTGTAAAAGTAGTAATATAAAACAAAAATTTCCTCAATTTTTAGGTTCTTGGTTTTGTTTAACTTGTGGGAATTCTGAGTTTTCTCCAATCGAAGTAAATAAAAAAGAATTAAAATAGTTTTTTTTTAAAACAATTTTTATTATTTAAAAAGTATTAAACTTTTATATTAGAAAACTCAAAAGAGTTTTTGTTGGCTAGTTTGCCCAGCATCAACCACTTTTTTGCAAGTGCTCCAAAAAATTCTTGAGAATGGGGGGAGTTTTTTATTTTTATCAAAATAATCTTGTAAAAACTTTTTTGTTTTTGGATCGCTTGGATATCCCGAACCAAAATCCCCAAATTCTTCACATAACTTTTTTATTTCTCTATCGCGAGTAACTTTTGCTAAAATACTTGCTGCTCCAACTACAATATATTTAGAATCAGCTTTATTTTCCGCAATTATTTTTATTTCTGTTTTATTTTTATTTAAATATTTTCTAATTCTTGCTTCAAATTTTCCTTTAACCCCATCTGGAGAATCAATATAAATTCCATCAAATTTTGTTTTTGAAATATTAATTAATTTAGCTACATAAATTGCTTCTATTTCATTTAAATTTTCTTTAACCATTAAATCATTAATTTCTAAATTTGAAATGACTATTGTTTTTTCTTCTAAAATATGTTCTTTTATTTGATCAAATAAAATTTCCCTTTTTTTTTCTAAAATTTCTTTAGAATCTTTCACGCCTAAATTTTTTAATTTTTTTTCGTTTTCTTTATTCATTATGACAATACTCATTGTCATTGGTCCAAAACAAGGGCCTCGTCCAGCTTCATCAATTCCTGCTACAATCATTGTATCACAAAAGTAAAAGTTTTATTTAATCTTTAAGTTCAAGTAGAATATTTTTTAATTTTGGTGCACTTCTATCACAATTTTGACAAGATTCAAGCGCATCAAGGCAAATTGATTTTGCAGTTTTTAAACTTTGAATTTGTTCATCACTAATTTCTTCACTTCTTCGTTTTACATCAAATTCATTTCTAAATAAATCAATACAGCGTTTGCATGCTTTTTGTGCAAGTTCTTTTTCGCCTTTTTCCTGTTTAAATGTTTTTTGAATATAACATCTATTACAACATCTTTTTGCAGTGTTTATTGATTCTACTAATTCGTAATTCATATTGATTTTGTTTTAGAAAGTAGTTTTAATTATATCTCTTTTACATTTTTAAAAAAAGTAAAAGATATTGCAGCAAATTATGCCGCAACATCAATATCCAATCTTTTCTTTAATTCTCTATATCTATTTCTTATTGTTACTTCTGTTACTCCTGCAACATTAGCAACTTCTTTTTGAGTTCTTCTTTCGCCTTTTAGTAGTCCAGCAATATAAACTGCTGCTGCTGCAACTCCAGTAGGTCCTCTTCCTGAAATAAGTCCTTTTTTAATTGCTTCTTCAAGAATTCTTCGTCCTTCTTCTTGAACTTCTCCGCTTAAGTTTAGTTCAGAAGCAAATCTAGGGATATAGTGAATTGGGTTAGTTAATGGAACTTCTAAATTTAGTTCTCTTACTAAAAATCTGTAAGTTCTTCCAATTTCTTTTTTTGTTAATCCGCTTGCTTCAGCCATTTCGTTTAAAGTTCTAGGTACGTGGTAAGTTCTACAAACTGCATAAAGAACCGAAGCTACTACTGCTTCAATTAATCGTCCTCTAATTAATCCTTTTTTTACAGTTCTTCTATATAAGAGTGCTGCTGCTTCAACCAGTGTGTCTGGTATGTTTAAGTATGATGCAACTCTACGCATTTCTGTTAGCGCAATTGAAAGATTTCTTTGCATTGAACTTGAAACACTTGCTCTTTTATGCCATTTTATAAGTCGGTACATTTGAGCTCTTCCTTTGCTTGAAAGTTTATTTCCTCGCAAATCAGTTCCTCTTCTATCAATCATTGTTACTAAACCTTTGTTTAGTTTTACATATTTCATTGGACTTCCGCCACGAGAAGAGTCTTCGTCTCCATCAAAGCTTCGCCATTCTTTACCAGTATCAAGCATTTCATCTTCAGAAACAATTAGCCCACAATCAATACAAACAGCTTCTCCCTTTGCATGATCGATTTTAATTTTTTCACTTCCACATTCAGGACATTTTTTAGTCAAAATAATCACCTTTTCCTTTAAAAACAAGCGTTCTATAAATTAAGTCCTAAGGGGAACATTTATAAATGTTTCTCAAAGCACTCTTTTTTTGAAAAAGTTATTAGATTGATTTAAATTAGCTTTTAAGTGAATTTAAGCAATTTTAGCATTTACTACGCCGTCTTGTCCGGGTCTGTTTGTTACTTTTGCTTCAATTTCTTTTCCACCAACTTTTAATTTTATTGTTGCGCCTTTTGTTGTGATATTTGATCTAGCATATAACCGGTTAGCATCATTTTCTTTAACACCAATTATTTCTGCTTTTATTGTTTTTTTAGCAGTAGCATCATAAAAATTTGCAAATTTTGTAGAAGTTAATAAAACTTTATTATTTTTTCCTCTTCCTCGTAATACTTTTCTTTCTTCACTAGCATCGCTTTGTGTTTTTGTACTTGCTTGTTGTCCGCCTTTCCATGCTTTCTTTTTAGTGCATCTTTCTACACTATTTCTTTTTCCGCCGGAAGCTTTTCTTTTTGATTTCATATGCCATTCTACCATTTAATTTCACCTAATATATATTTCTAACAAGCGCACATTTAAAAAGCTTATTTTTTATGATTCATTTTGATTATATTCTGCTTCAAATATTTTTCTTAATTGTTTTGCTTTTTTCTTTCCTAAATTTTCTACTTTTTGAAGTTCATCTTCATTAGAATTTACTATATTTTTAATTGATTTAAATTCTTTTAAAAGATTTTTTGCAAGATTTGGCCCAACTAATGGGAATCCTTCAACAATAAATTGTTGTTGTGAACTAGTGCTAAATCCTTTTCTTCCCATTCGTAATCTTACTTCTTTTTCTAGCGCAATTTGTTCTCTTTTTGCAATAACAAAGAGATACTCTGCAGTTTCAGTAGCATTTTTTGTATTAATTATTGGAACTTGATAATCAAGGGCGATTGAAGTTAGAGCTCCCATTATTGCATTTTTGTGAATATTTCTCAAACTAAAAATTTCATTTATGTTTCCTTCTAATATTAAAAGCGGTTTTTGATAATTTGTTCTTAAATCAACAAGTTGATTAAATAATCTTCCATCAAGCATTGATGTTAAAAAATCATCAATAGTTTTTCTTTCAACAATTACATCTTGGCTTAAAATATAATCTCCAATTGTTAATTGTTTCATTATTACTTTGCATTTTTTTTCAAATAAATTTTTAGTAACAGAACTAGCTTGTTCTCTACTATCTACAAAAATTATTATTTCATTTTTGTTTTCAGAAAAATTTACTAAAGTGGATTGTTCTCCTAATAAATTTATTGGTTTTTTTGAATTATCTTTTATACTAGCATTTCCATTTTTTTGCATATCGAGTAATATGTTTTTCATTTTTTTCTCTTTTCCTTTTGAAGCCCAATAAAATGCTTCGTCTCTAGTTCCTTTTGTCATTAAAATAATATTTTTTCCTTTTCCAAATCTTCCAGTTCTTCCTCTTCTTTGTATAGTTCTTATTTCACTAGGTACTGGTTCAAAAAATATTACAAGATCAACTGCAGGAATGTCAAGCCCTTCTTCTCCAACACTACTCATTACAAGAACATTAAATTCATTATTTTTTAATTGTGTTAAAATTTTTTCTTGCTCTTTTTGACTCATTCCTTTTTGAATACCTTTAGTAGCTTGCCCAATAAATTTACTTATTTTTATAGATTCGTCTTTTTTTAAAAATTCAACAACTTCTATTATAGAATCTCTAAAGTGGTTAAAAACAAGGATTTTGCTATTTGGATTTGATTTTAATTGATTTAAAATTATTTTTCTTAATTCTAAATATTTTGGATGCTGAATATTATTTTCAAAAAGTTTTTGAGTAAGTGTAATGGCCGCGTTAATTTCTTCATCATTTATTATTAATTTAGCAGCTTTACTTTTTGATTTAAGATCATCTTCTTTTATTTTTTGAAAATAATTGTGCAAAGATCCAATTCCTTGTGTTTCAATTAATTCTTCTGCATGAGCTATTTTTAGTAAGGCTGCGCATTTTGATGCAGCAATATACATTGTGGGGTGTGCATTTCCTTGGGTCAATATATTTCTAATAGCTCTTTGCATTTCAAGTATTCTAATTCTATTATAATATTTTTTATTTTCAGTTACTGCTAAATGCATTTTTTTTAAATAAATTATTTGTTGTTTTTGAAAGTTTTCAAGTAAATTTTTTATTTTTATAAATTCTATTGGCAAATCAACTTTAACCCAATCAATTTCTATTTCATTAATATATGGTTTAACGTCACTATCTTCATTATTTTTTATTTCAATATTTTGTATGTTTAAATTTTTACAAACATCTTGTATTTTTTCTTCTTCACTTCCCGGAGAAGCAGTTAATGCAACTATAAGTGCAGTAGGATTTTGTTTTTGAAGTTGAAGGTTAATAAAAACATAAGAGTAGTCTCCACTTGCTCGGTGGGCTTCATCAAATATTACAAGATCAAAATTTTTTAAATTCATATTTCCAGTTAGAAGATCATTTTCAATAGTTTGGGGGGTTGCATTTATTATTTGGTAATTTTCATAAATTTCTTTTCGTTTTTTTGGAGAGATTGCACCAGTTAGCGTAGTTATTTTTTCTTCATCAATGTTTAAAAATTTTTTAAAAGATTTTTCATGCTGAATAGCAAGGGGTTTAGTTGGTGCTAAAAAAAGTATTTTTGAATTTTTGTTTTCTTTTAATTTATATGCACTAAGTAGTACTGCAATTATAGTTTTTCCTAGTGCAGTAGGTGCAACTACTAAAGTATTTCCTTTTTCAATAATTCTAGTTACAAGGACTTCTTGGTAAAGTCTAGCTTCAATAGTATTTTCTTTTACTAGCGGGTGCTTAATAAAAACCATAAATAAATAATGTTGTGTGCCTTTTAAATCTCCTACTGGTTTTGTGCCGGTCTAACTAATTTATTTAATTTTTTTGTTATTTTGGGCTAAAGAAAACCTTTAAATTGTAAAATGTGTTTACTTTTATATCAATTTTAATAAATGGTGTGAAAAATGAGTGAATTACCTCTAGCAGCAATGGAAAGAATTATTCGTAAAGGCTCTGGTTTAAGAGTAAGTGAGAGTGCTGCAAAAGAAATGGCACAGTACTTAGAAGAAGAAGGTGTGCGAATTTCTCAAAAAGCTGCAATGTTTTCAAAACACGCTGGAAGAAAAACAATTACAGATGATGATTTAAGACTTGTTATAAGGAGTAAATAAATTAATTTTTAAAAGGGATAATATGAATGGAAGTATTTTTTTTGATGCAGTTTATTCAGAAAGACAATTTAGTGTGAAAAAGTTTCTTAGAGCATTTGTTGCAGCTGGAGCAATGGCAATTTTTTTATTACTTTTAATGTGGGTTATTGAGTATTTTAATCCAGCAAATGAAAACATTATATTAACTAAATTAAATTTATTCTTAGTTGAAAATTGGTTATTTATTGTTGGATTTATTTTGATAATAAGTGTTTGGGAATATTTGTATGGTGTTTTTAAAACAACAAAAATTAGGTATCTTGCACCTTTGCTTGATGCTTTTGGAATTTTCTTTG
>CAZBHA010000038.1:0-1202 GCA_964491675.1 uncultured archaeon | reverse complement strand
GGTTAATTGCAGTTATTTTAAGAGGGCTTATTTTGTTTGTAACTGCTGATAGTCCATTTATTCCTGTTTTAAGATTTTTGTATGATTTAGTTTATTCACAACCAGTTTTAATTTTTGTATTTTTAATCTTAGTTTTCTATTCAAATTTTTTATTAACAGATAGAAATTATTAGTTCTAATTTTTTTATGGATTAATTTTTTTACAAATTATATTTTCTCAAAAGTAGTACTTCCGTCTTTATTATCAATTAACTCAATTCCTTCTTTTTTTAATTGATCACGTATTTCATCACTTTTTTTGAAGTTTTTTTCTTTTCTAGCAGTTTCTCGTTCTTTAATTAATTTTTCTTGACTTTCACTAAGTTCAACAAATTTTTCTTCCCAATCTAAAATTCCAAGTACTTTATCAATTGTTTTAAAAAATTCAATTGAATTTAATGCATCAATTTCTCCAAGCGCATTTTCATCAATTAATTTGTTTATTTCTCTATTAAATTCAAAAATACTTGCCATTGCAAGTGGGACATTTAAATCATCATCCATTCCAAATTTAAATTTCTCTAAATGTGTTTTAGTCAAATCAGTTATCATTTTGTTTTCTTTTAACTTGTTAGTTATGGTTTTTAATCTGTCAATTGTTCTTTGTAGTCCCAAAAGAGTTTTTTGAGAGTCCTCAACTGATTTTATTGTAAAGTTAAGTTGTTGTCTGTATTGTGAATTAAGTAAAGTATATCTAACTGCGTTAGCACTAAAACCTTTATTTAATAAATCTCTTAAAGTATAAAAGTTTCCTAAACTTTTTGACATTTTTTTTCCATCAACAAGTAAATGTTCGCAGTGCATCCAGTATTTTACAAATTGTCCACCATTAGCTCCTTCACTTTGAGCAATTTCATTTTCATGATGTGGGAATTTATTATCAATTCCTCCACAGTGTAAATCAAAACTGTTTCCCAAATATTTAGCACTCATTGCAGAACATTCAATATGCCACCCCGGTCTACCTTTTCCAAGTTTAGTTTCCCAAAAAACGGATTCATCTTCTTGGTCCCAAGCTTTCCATAATGCAAAATCACTCACACTTTCTTTTTCATATTCATCACTTTTAATTCTTGCACCATCTTTTAATTTTTTAGTATCGATTCCTGCAAGTTTTCCATACTCGGGAAATTTTTTAATAGAAAAATAAATACTTCTGTCTT
>CAZBHA010000037.1:0-7710 GCA_964491675.1 uncultured archaeon | reverse complement strand
TAAAATATTTCATTAACCATTTTATAAATAAAAATGAAATCAAAGCTATTAAAAAGTTATTCGAAATAAAGAAAATAAATTTGAGTAAAAATAATTTATTTGTAAAATATAAAAAAATGGGCTACTGAGCAACAGTGAAGTGCCCAATTTTCGCTAACCTTACTAAAAACAAAAGTTTTTCTAAGTTCAAAAATTTCTGAATTTTTAGAACTTTTTGTAAAAGTTTACGCGAAGCAATTTTGATTAAACTTTTTTGAAAAGTTTACTGTTGAACAACTTTTTTCATTCTCTTACCAAGTGAGTAAGGAACTTTTGCTTTACAATCAGCACATTCTGCAACAAAAGTTGGTGTTTTATTCTGTTTTTTAACAGTTGCAACATATTTGTATCTTCCACCATATCCGTGTGCAGTGTTTTTTTCGTGACGAACATTTCCTTTAGCTAGAGTTCTTCCTTTACCTGATTTAAATTCTTTTAATTTGTGTTTTGTATGTTTTTTACACTTTTTACAGTAAAGTTTCTTTTCTTTTGGAAATTCCATTTTTCGCTCACCTTAATAGTTAAATATTTATTATAAAGAAAAAGTGAATGAAAAGCTTTTAAAAGCTTGTCAAAGGTTAAAAAAATGTAAAAAAATATTCTTTTAACCACAAAATCTGAAATACTTGTCTTTTTACAAAAGTTTAATAAAGAGCTAATCCTTTATAATAATAGAACAATTAAAACATAAAAAGGAGAAAATTTCCTTTTAAAATTTAAAATAAGTGATTTTTATGATATTTAATTCAATACAAAATTCTATTAAAACAATTATTCTTAATCCAATTATTTTACTTCCTGCCTTAATATTAAGCATATTTTCAGTTTTTTTAGATAATATTATTGGGCTTGTTTTACAACGCCCTTTAGCAGATCTTTTTCTTTTTGGAGCTGAACTTTTAAATGAAAACATTGCTTTTGTTATATTAACACAGTATTATCCAGAACTTTTTATTTTATTATTAATGGGATTAACTACTTTGTTTTTAAGTACAATTGCATGGGCAACAATTTCAAGAGTAGTAAATTCAAAAACATTAACTATAGCATTAAATGAATCAGTGGTGGAATGGAAAAAAGCACTTGGATTAAGTGCTAGCTTATACATAATTGGTTTTGTATTTTTTGTTTTATTAATTTTAATAACAATTATTTTAACTTCAATAACTCCATTTTTTGGAAATGAAATTGCAACACTTCTAAATTTAACAATAATTCCGTTAATTTTATCAGCAGTACTTTTTTTCTTTTTAGTAAAAATACTATTTGTTTTTGCAACAATAACTCAAGAAAAAGGTAAAAAAATAATACAAAAAAGTGTAGCATTTAGTAATAAAAAAATGTTTTCAACTTTCGCAATAATTTTAATTTCATTTATTATTTATTATTTAATAACTTCTGTTTTTTGGTACGGGGGAGTACTTTTCCAAGATTTTGAAATTTTATTTTTTATTGCAGGACAAACTCTTGCGTTTAGTTTTTTTGCACTAACAATTTCAAGTTTTTATTTTTTAAAATAAATTAACAAAGGCGATTAAATGACTACTAAATTAATAAAGCTTAATTTAAAGAATTTTAAATCTTTTAAAAAAGCAGAAATCCCAATTAGTAGTGGGTTCACTGCAATAGTTGGATCCAATGGTTCAGGAAAAAGTAATGTACTTGACGCGTTATTATTTGTTCTTGGAATAACTTCTCTTAAAGCACTGCGTGCAGGAAAATTAACCGATCTTGTTTATAACAATGCTACTGAAAATTATGCTAAAGTTGATTTGATAATTGAAGGAAATGACAAGAGATATACTATTAGTAGAATGATAGATAAACTTGGAAAAAGTGTTTATCGTTTAGATGAAAAAAGAACTACATTAAATGAAATTAATTCTTTACTTGTTGAACTTGGAATAGATATTAATGGGCACAATATTGTAACACAAGGAGATATTACTAAAGTAGTAAATATGTCCTCTGTTGAGAGAAGAGAAATTATTGATAGTATTGCAGGATTAAGCGAATTTGATGCTAAAAAAGAAGAAGCACTAAAAGAACTTAATAAGGTTGATCAAAGAATAAAAGAAGCAACAATAATTCTTAATGAAAGAAATTCTTTTTTAGAAGATTTAGAAAAAGAAATGAATGCTGCAAATGAATTTAAGTTGCTTGAGAAAGAAAAAAAACAAATAAAAGCAACAGTAATACATAAAGAATTATATTCAATTGAAAAAAGAATTATGCAAATTAATGAAGAATTAAAAACAATTAATTCTCAAAAAGACGAAAGTGAAAAACTTCTAGATATTCTACGAAAGGAAAATTCTGAGTTAAAAGAAAAATCAATAGAACTTGGAAAAATCGCAATGAAAAGTTCTGAAGAACTTTATGAAAAAGTTGGAAAAGAACTTGAACAAACAAAATCTAAATTTAACCTTGAAAAAGAGTTAATTGATATTAAAAAGATAAATATTGAAAAAAATAAAAATAGAATTAAAAATAACAAAGAAGAATTTGAAAAATCAAAAAACACCCAAAAGGAAACAGAAAAAGAAATTGAAAATTTAAAGAAAGAACAGAAAAAATTAGAAATCGAACTTATTGAAGCTAAAAAGAGAAAAACAGATATTGAAAAAATTGCAAAAGAAAAAAACAAAGAAATAATAAAAATTGAAACAGAAATTGATAATGCAAATAAGGATATTGAAAATATTAGAAAAGAAAATTTTGATCTTGAAGTTTTTATAAAACAATGGGCAAAACAAAAAGAATTCAATAATAAAAAACTTAACGAACTTTTAGAAGAAAAAAACAAAATTAAAACCGAAATACATAATTTAATTGAAAAAGAAAAAGAAATGTTAAAAATTGGAAAAAAAGAAAATTTAGAAAAAGAACTTAATACTGTTGAATTAAAAATTGAAAATAACACTGAAAAGAAAAGTAATTTGGCTGGATTTATTGATCAAGAAAAAGAAGCTATTTTATTATTAAAAAAAGATATTTCTACTTGTCCAGTTTGTGAAAAAGAACTTGAAACAAAAAGAAAAAATGAATTAATTAAAGTTAAAGAGAATAGTATTAGTTTAAAAGAAAAAGAAATTTTAAAAATAAAAATTGAGATTGATAGATTAAGGGAAAATAAAAAGGAAATTAGTGAAAATTTATATAATGTAAATCAACTTTTAGTAGAAATTAATGCAAAATTATCTCTTGAAATAAAAGAAAAAGAAATAGATGCAAAAATAAAATTAATACAACAAGATTTGGATGAGAAATTATTTGAAGGAAAAATAACAAAAAAGCGAACTATTGATACACAATTAAAAACAATTTTAGAAAAAAGAGATTTATTTAAAGAAAAATTACACACACTAAGAAAAGAAAATATTTTTGAAGAACTTGAAAAAATTAGTATAAAAAATGATGAACTTATACATAATAAAACAGTTATTGAGAATAAACTAAATGAAAAAGTGATAGGAATTAACAAAATAAACTCAAAAGAAGAATCATTGTTAATAGAAAACGAAGAATTATACAAGGAAAATCAACAAATACAAAAGGAAATACAAGAAAAAGAGCCACAACTCAAGGAAATTGAAGCAAAAATAGTAGATACTGAAAAGAAATTATCAACACAAAAAATCCAAAATAACAAAATAATCGAAGAAAAAGAAAAAACTGATAATAGACTTAATAAAATTGATAAAGAACTTTACTCTGAAAGTGCAAAATTAAAGAAACTAGAAGTTCGAGAAAATGAATTTAACTTAGAAAAAAGTAAATTAGAAGTTCGAGAAAATGATCTTAAAGAAGAAAATAAAGAATTTGAAGGTGTGGAAATACAGGGTGAAAAAAATATTGATGAATTAAAAGAGAGATTAAAAGTAGTTGATACAAAACTAAATGATATTGGAGCAGTTAACTTAAAAGCTATTGAAAATTTCACTGAATTAAAAAAAGAAGTTGACGAGATTACAGAGAAAGCACAAAAACTAGAAAACGAAAGACTTTGTGTTTTAGATATGATTGATAAAATTGATGTTAAAAGAACAAATGTATTTATGGATTGTTTTAATGAAGTTAATAAAAATTTCAAAGACATGTTTTCTAAATTTTTCAACGGAGAAGGACTTCTTGATTTAAGTAACCCAAATAATCCTCTTGAAAGTGGATTAATAATTGATGCAAAACCAAAGGGTGGAAAATTACAAAACATTGATTCAATGAGTGGTGGAGAAAAAACATTAACTGCACTAGCATTTATGTTTGCAATACAACTTTATTCTCCCGCACCATTTTATGCATTTGATGAAGCTGATGCTGCACTTGATAAAGAAAATTCAATGAAAATGGGAAATTTAATTGAAATGATTGCAAAAAAAAGTCAATTTATTGCAATAACACATAATGATACAATAACTAAAAAAGCTAGCCAAATAATTGGGGTTGCAACAAACAAAGACAATAGTAGTGTTATTGGATTAAAATTAAAAAATAATCAGTAATATATAAATAAAAATTATTATTAGTTAATAAAAAAATAATCAACAAAATACAATTAGTTAATAAAAAAAATATTTTAATTTTAAAAATTATTTTTTCTTTTTAAATTTATCAAGTAAACTTTTTCTTCTATTTTTTTCAATTCGTTCACTTTCTTTTTCTTCTTTTGCAATTTCAGCAGTTCCTTTTAATTCAACTTCTTTTTTCTTTTCAAGTCTTCTAACAACTGGCCTACGCGAATTTCTTAAATCATTTTCACAATCACAAATTCTTGATTTTACAACACCAATTTCAGTTTGTACTTCAAGGGAATGTCTTTCATAATCTTCAGGAATTATAAGCCCAGATTTATAATGCTTATTTAAATCTTTTAATCCTTGCTGCAAAGCACTTAGTTTTGCTTTTGCTTCATTCAAATCAAGAACAATTTTTGATCTTTCTCCGCGTTCAGATTTAATCATATTAAATTCATCTTCATATTTTTTCTTTAAAAAGAAATATTCTGCTTCATTTACCTTGCCGCTAGAAAGAGCTTTATCTAATCTGTGCAAAAGCAAATCTAATTTTTCAGCCCTTGTAACATCTTTAATATATGGCTTTCTTGAAGAATTAAATCCTACAAAAATAATTACTAATAAAACACAAAGCAAAAATATTATTATTGATGAAAGAATTGGAGAAATTAATTCTTTTTGATTATAAGTTATTTCCACTGTCGCAGTGCCTTCGTTAAAAACATAATCCTCAAAATTATTCTCAGACAAATATTTATCAATTTCAAATTTAGCCAAATCAATTCTTTTTGAAAGTTGAGATAATTCAAAACTTGCCTCTACATTAGATTCATAAGATAAAATTTTTCCAGTGTCTTTTGAAAATTTTGCATTTTCTAAATAAAAAAATGCATGGTCAATAAACATATTACTCCAAATTGATGAAAGCATTTCTTTTTGAGAAATATTTTTTGTAGTAAGCTCAAATACTTCTTCAATTGTTGAATCATTTTTTGTTACTTCTGAATTAATTGCAGATTCTGCAAAATAAATATCATAAAGTGCTGCAAAATAAAATTTATTTTCAAAAGAAATCTTTGCTGCATTAAGCCTTCTTATTGGATCAGATAGTGCTTGCGCACTAAAATTTGAATCATTAATTAAACTATCAACTTCACTAATCTTGTTTGAAATATTAGTTATAAAATCTTGCGTATATTTTGCAACTTTTTTAACAGGATCTTTTTTTGTTTCATTAAAAAAGTCTC
Source organism: uncultured archaeon (assembly GCA_964491675.1). Lineage (GTDB taxonomy): Archaea > Iainarchaeota > Iainarchaeia > Iainarchaeales > JAAZKV01 > JABIDZ01. The sequence goes on along the minus strand of CAZBHA010000037.1, from coordinate 1,910 downwards.
CCGCAACCTCAGTCCATGCTTGAGCACTAGATAATTCATAAATTACATTAAACATTATTGCATTTTCTTCTTCACCTTCAAAATCAGTAATTTCAGCTAATATATTATCAATATTATTTAAGGCATTTTTAGCATAAGCTAGTCTTTGTTGTGCTCCAATCATCCATTCATAATTATTTATTGGAATAAAATGCAAATTTGATTCTAAATTTTTAATATCTCTTTTTAAAGAATCAATTCTTAATTCTAGAATTTTTGAGTCTTTTGAAAGTAGTGATGGATTTATTGAGATTTCTTTAATTGTTCCTGCCATTACTCTTGCGTTAAATGAGTAGTTTGCTGCGGAGTATAAATAGTTTTGATCTAAGTAAATTTGTGCCATTTCAACATTTCTTTCAGAAATTCCTAATTGAGGATAAAATGAACTTCTAAATTTATCATCCAGTTCAGTTAATTCTAATTCTTTTTTTGCGCTATCAATAGTATCTTTTGCCCTTTTAATATACATTAGAGAAATATCTTTCATTGGCACTAGGTTTTTAGAATATTTTACTTCAACTGGAATAAACAAATTAGAAACATCTTCTGGATCTACCTCAATATTATCAATATTTGAGTATGCAAAATTTATTGCATCATCAATTGTATCAACTTCAACTACTTTTAAATTTAATTTTTCTGGACCATAAGAAAGTAAATTTTCATAAGTTGTTTTTTCAGTTTCTCCTTTTATTGGTTGATTTGCTGTTCCCCTTGGGATCATAAATAATTCAATACCTATTTTTGAAGCAGCAACCGCTTTTGCCCCAATACCACCAACAGAACCAATTGAACCATCAGTGTTAATTGTCCCAGTAATTCCAACTTTTTGATTTAACCTTCTTTCTGAAAGTACTGCATAAGTTATAAGTGCCATTGCTGCCCCCGCACTTGGTCCATCTACTTCACTAGCATTTGCTTTTATATCAAAAATGAAATTCTTTTTAGAATAATCAATACCTGATTTTTCACTAGCTATTTTTACTGCAATATTTCCTGTTGTTTGAGTATCTTTTCCAACTAAAGAATTTGAAGTAATAAACGCAACATCTCCGCTTCCAGGAATTGTATACAAATGTAAATCAGCAACTATTCCTCTTTGATCTTCTGTTACTGCAAAAATTTTTATAGTTTCTTCTAAGAGTATGCCTAAAGAAATAGTTGAACAAAAAAGTAAAATTAACAATATTAAAAACAATTTTTTATTCATTACAATCTAATAATAAAAACAATTAACTAATTAATAAAGGTTTTTAGAGCAAATAAATAATCCTTTTTTAATAAAAACAAATTTTAAAAATAATTATTTTACTCTGTTTGCCAAGTTAATATTGGGTAATTGTTATCTCTTGCAGTCCAATTTCCATCTTCGCCCCAAGTCCAACTTGATAAAGGCGCATTAATTGGATTAAAATACCAACTTTCATTATTATTTGTTGAAGTACAACCAATGTCCCCACCAGAATAACAATTATTTTGATTAGTTAGTGTAATGTCCCAATAAGAATTGTGAGTGTATGCGTTTCCTTGACTTGCAGTTATACCCCCAGTAAAACCATAATTTCCAGCAATAATTCCAGTTGAGAATGAATTGTAAATATTGGATGATTGTTGATGTCCTCCTACCACTCCCCCCACATAGGTAGTCCCTGTTATGTTTCCTGTTGTGTACGAGTTGTATATTGACGAGGAGTTATATTGTTGTCCTACTACTCCACCTGTAAATCGATTTCCTGTTATGTTTCCTGTTGTGTACGAGTTGTATATTGACGAGGAGTTATATTGTTGTCCTACTACTCCACCTGTAAATCGATTTCCTGTTATGTTTCCTGTTGTGTACGAGTTGTATATTGACGAGGAGTTATATTGTT
>CAZBHA010000036.1:3452-7842 GCA_964491675.1 uncultured archaeon | reverse complement strand
CTGGACCAAACCCACTTACAACCATATCAAAAGAATACCATGCGTTAAAGTATTTATCAAAAGTAGAATAAGTTGAAACTAAACAAGCAGAGTTTGTACAATTTGTTGCTTGAGTTGCAGAATATCTGTCGGTGATAAATGAATTTGGTATTTGATCCGTTGCCTCAACACTAATTGTTCCAAAATTGGCAGAGTTATTATCTAAAAAATTTTCTTTCATACCATCATATTCATCTTCAGTTAAACCAATTTTTTCTTGAGCATCTTTTTTTGTTAAATTTGAAAATATATCAGTTACATTACTCACAAAACCTTTTCCACTTGTTCTTAAACTCAAACCATTCCCATAAATTCTACATTCTTCTTGAGTTAAATCACTACATCTTCCAACTCTTAATGTGTCATTTAAAATAAGTCCAACTCCAAAAGGCCCTGAAGTGTCCCTATCAGAAAAAATATTAAATCTTGACGCGTCTGAAGCTTGAGTAGGAGGTTCTTGCTTTACTGCAGTTGTTCCATCAGTTGAATCACCAACAAGTTCTAAACCTTCCAAGCTTGTTCCACTCGCATTTGCATCACTACCATCAGTTATTTTATCGCCTAAAAATCCATCACCTGCTAAATTAATTATTGCATTTGCTTCTTTACTAGTAAGAGAAACTAAATCACAAGAGTAAGAAGTTGTTGCTGGTGTTGATCCTGTACTGGTTGAATTATTATTTGTTGTAGATGTAGTTGAAGAAGAATTTTGTGTAGAATTTGTAGAATTATTTGTTAGTTGAGTAGAGCTTTGATTTTCTAAAATAGGTGAAACTTTCCCATCTTCTTCAAAAAATAAATTAGAATTAACCCCTGCAAATTCTTCTGAAAATGCAGCAAGTGCAGGATTTGAACAAATTAAACTAATTAGAACAAGCCCTGTTAAAAAACCTCTAAAATAACTGTCCATCTTATCACATATATATACTTTCTAATTATTAATAAATTATGGTATTATAAAAAACATTAAAGGAAGAGTTGAAATTCCCCCAAAAAAAATGTAAATAAATAACCCCATTAAAACCCAATTAAAAACAAACAAAATTAACAACAAAAAAACTGCGCAAGTAATTGTTATTGAAATTAATTCTTTAATCGTTTCTGAATAATTTTTATTCTTTAATAAATCGTTAATTATTCCACAAAGCATTTCAAAACCAAGTAAAGCAATTGCTAAAATTATTGAAGCAATAATTACTCTAATTAAATCAGTTAAAATAAACATAATATGTTCAAAAAAAGTAGTCATAAGTTCTGGATCAATTGCTTGAGCTTGAATTATTCCAGTAAAATAAAAATATAAATAAGTTAAAAAAATTGGAACAAAAAAAACAAAAAAATTAATAATTAAAACTGCCCTTATCCAGCCATATTCTTTATTTTTAATAAAATTTTCTTTAATTGGATTAAAAAATTTATGTAAAACAAAACAAATCAAAACTAGTGGAATTAATAATTTCAAAAAATCAAAAACAGAGAATAATAAACTAAAAAAATCCATATTAAATTATACATTTTCAAGTATAATAAACTTTTCCAAACAAGCAATTTATATATTATTAATCAGTTATTCAATAATAATAATAAACTAAGTGAGAATATGTTAACTACATTATATTTAATTTTTTTAGTTGGAAGTTTTTCAATAGGATATTCATTAATTAGAATTGGTTTTCCAGAAGTTCAAGAAAAATCAATTATGGAAAAAATTGGGATGGGTTATTTGATTGGATTAATTGTTTTTTTGCCTTCAATTTTATCTATTTTTTTTACTTTTGAAAAATTCTTTTTTTTATTCGCACTTGGATCATATGGATTTATTGCAATGATAATGTTTATTGTGAGATCCTATAATAAAAAAGAAGACCTTGTGGAGCTAAATAAAAAAGAATTTTTTAATAAAATCCCAAAAAAAGCATTAACTAAAGAAGAACAAGAAAAACTTGATAATAATAAATTACAAACAACTCCCTCACAAAATTATGATTCACCCATTGAAGTAATCAACACAGATTTTAAACAATTAAAAGCAAAAGAATTAAATGTTGAAAATAAAATGAACAACATAAATCATTCAGTAACTGGAGAAAACGAAAATGGACTTTTTATAAAAGATTCAACTAAAAGTAAAACTGCCCAAAGACAGATTTTTAAAGATAGTGAACCTAATGTAATAGATAAATTTAGAAAAAAAACAATTGGTTTAAACCAAGATCAAAAAAAAGAGGAAATAGAAAAATTAAAAAAATTAGTGAAAAATATAGATCTAAAAAAAATAGATGAGAATAAAAAAAAGCAAGATAATAAAAATGAGTCTAACAAAAATAATTTAAGTATTGAACTTGAAGAATTAAATGAAATTGATGATGAGTTTTAGGAGATTATAAAATGGTAAAAGAAAATGTGCCTAGAAGATTAAAAAGATTTTATAGATCTAGTGAAAATTCTGATTTGCAAGAACAAGAAAATTATAATTATTCAATAAATGATAACATTCAGTATGATAATCCAAAATCATATAAAAATCCATCAATTCCAACAATGGAATATGAAGATATTGACGAAAAAAATCTTAATGAAATAAAAAAAGTAGAACAACAAAACTTGGAAGAAAAATTAGCAATGCTTGAAATTGAAAAATTCAAAAAAGAAAAAAATAGAATGCCAAACAATAAAGAACAAGAACAATTAGCCAGTTCCCTTTATGAACAATTTAAAAATAATCCATCTGAACTCGAAGCAATTAGTGAAACAACAAAAAGAATGAGCGGAAGAGAAAAAAGGTTAAATAGAATACAAGGCAATAATCAAGAAGATAATTTAAAAATTAATGAAGATTTAGTTGAATCTCCTACAATTGATGGAAACACTGACATAAAATCTCTTTTTGAAAATAGTGATTCAATGAAAGACTCTAAGAAAAAAGACGATTTTGATTTGGGACTAAATTTAGATGAAGATGATGATTCAGAATTAAATAATGATCTGGAAGAACTTCAAGATTTTTCTGAAAATAAAAAAAAGAAAAAAAATATTTAAATTATGGAATTATTACACAATTTAAATCTGTATTTGTTATTGTAACTTTTTTTAATTCGGTTGAATTTTTAACAACCCAAACATGAAGCCCCATAATAAAGAATTTTTCTCTAACATCGGTTGAACTAGTAGTACTTGGCGCGTATATTTCAGGCAAACTAATTTTTCCAAAAGCTGAATCTACTTTTCCTAAAGTTGGAAATAAATCCTTTTCTAAGTAATCAGTTTTACCTTGAGGTGTACAAAAATAAAACACACGTTCAACATTTTTAGTTTTACTTGTTGCATCAATGCATCCATCACCCTCACATTCATGAACTGCAAAAAGCAAAAATAAATAATTACCAGAAGGTTCGTTATCAAACAAATAATATACATAATCAATTGATGCTTCAAATGGTTTTAATGCAGATTCAAGAGTGTTTTTTAAAGCATTTTTAGTTCTTTGAGACATTTCTTTTTTATCAGCATAATCTTCTTTTATTAAGGCGAGCAAATAATCAAGTTCGATATCACTAGAATTTGAGCTAGAAATATTTTCACTAGACACATTATCACCTTGGCGAGTAACATTAATGTAAGTAATTATTTTTAGAGCATCTGCACAGAAATCTGTTGAATAAAAAGAAGACATTTGTTCTTGAGTTTGAAGACCATAATTTATTGTGAAAAAAAGTAATCCTGCAGAAATTGATGCAACAATAGTTAAAAAAAATATTGAGTCTAGTAATGCAGCTTGTCCTTTTTTATTCATAAATCCCATAAAATCAACTCACTAAATTAATCCCAAACCACCATTGCAAGTATTACTGGTTCTATAAAATAATATTCTTCCCCACCCAAATCAATTTTTGTTTGGATTGCAATTGGGTAAAACCTAATCAAATAATTTCTTGTTCTTTCTGAAAAAGTAGATCCACCAACTTTTTTATAACTACAAAAAAAAGATTTGCTAGAATCAGAGTCTTCTATAAAATTATCACTCGGACTTGCGCTTTGAGAACTATCAATAAAATCCTCAACAATTTTATTAATCCCTTCATTTACTAAATAATCAGTTGAATAAACTCCAACCATATAATTATAGTTACTTCTTTTTAATTTTGTAGCATTACAATTATTCTCAAAATAATCTATTCCATAAATTAATGATTCTCCTTTAATTATTCTTGAAATTGAAGATAGTATCTTGGCCCAGATATAGAATTCCAACTATCAGAACTACTGCAATTACTATGAATATCCACTTTTTATTGATATTCATAAACATCGTTACCCATTATAGTTTAAAAGAGTATCTTTTAAAATTATA
>CAZBHA010000036.1:1530-3442 GCA_964491675.1 uncultured archaeon | reverse complement strand
CGTAGTTCAGAATTTTTTTGATCATAAACCATTAAAGTATTAGTAAAAACTGAAAAAAAAATTAAAATTGCAATAATAATTGGAATTAAAGAAGGTAAGTCATCCCCTATTGCACCAATAAATCCTTTTTTATTTAAAACAAATCCCATCTAATCCCCTTTTATTTAACTTAATTATTATATTTTATTGTAATTGTGTTCCAAATTCATTTTTACATCTCTGCCAATCATATTTACTACCAAACTCTTGAGTTTCATCAATTTGATAACTTATATTAAAACATTCATGTAATTGAGTATTATTTAAAATATTTGTGCCGCTTTCTTTTTTAAGTTCATAACACCCAATTCTTAAAATATTTCTTAGACAATTAGTAGGAGATTCTTTTTTTGCAGTTGAACAAGGAATAATATAAATTTTTTCATTATTATTTACAATCCTTTTTAATGCAACAAAAGCATTTGGAGCAACTACTTGATCTCCTTTTAATTCAGCTCGCGGATAAAGTGAAATTGTTTCAATATCTTCATCCAAAAAATAATGTTCTATTGGATCACCAGTATAGATAAATCCAGGATCAATTAGAATAACTTCTGCATCAGTAATAATTTTTCTAGCATCAAGAATACTTGTTTTGCCTCTTTCATTAACAGATAAAATTAAAGTTGTATATTCACCTTCTTTTATTTTTGAAAATTTAAGTTCATAAAATAAAAGAGATTTATTATTCAAACCAAATCTTAATACATCAGGAATTGTAATTGATTTGTATGAACATAGTGACGGATTATTAAGTTGTTCTTCAATTATTTGAACATTTAAATTTAGATTTGAAGCAGTAATATTTTTTAGTTCAATATTTGCAGTAAAAGAAAGCATCATTAATGCTATTACAAAAACAGCAGTTGCAAAAATCAACAAGTTCATTTTACTTAATATAAAACTTAACATTCTTTTCACCTATTTTTTTACATAAACACAAAGTTCAGGATATGTTTGAGCTGCACTTGCAACATTTTTTATTACATAACTTCCAGGTAAAATTATTGAAGATCCATCTGCAAGAGGATTAATTGGAAGATATCCTGAAAATTCACCAGTTGTATCACATTTATCATCAACACCTAAAAAAGTTGTATATGCTGGAATAGCAATACATTTTTGTCTAAAGCCATCAGGAATATCAGCTGAATTAAATACAAATACAAAACAACTTTCAATTCCACTAAGACCGCATCTAGACGCACAAGAATGAGAATCCGAAAATAAAAAAATCTTAGAAACTGTTTTACTTTCATTATAACAATTATCAGGCCTAAATTCAAATTTAACAACACTTCTATTATTTGCAGAATTTTGAAGATTAATTACAAATTTAGAAATTTCTCTATCTACACTTGAAAGACAAACTTGTTTTTGTGATAACTCAAGCATTTGAGTTCCAATTATTACAACAAAAGTCATTATTATTACTGCAACTAAAAGTTCAAAGGGAGCACTCATTTGTGCTTTACTTGAAATGAAAAATTTTCCCATACAATACAGAGGGAAATGTAATATATTAAACTTTCACATAAGAAAATTTTAATTTGTTTTAAATAAAAAAATAATTAATTATTTTTAAAAAATTAGTTGGTTGTTTTTGGAATTACTTTTTGAGCATTTTGGTAAGTTGGTTTTACAACCATTATTAGAGCCAGTGCAACTATTGCAAATACAAGTATCATATATACTGCACCAAAACTACTTTCTGCTCTTTCTTCAAAAAACAATTCGCTTTTCATATATTAAATAGTGAACAAAAGAAGTTATTAAAGTTTTTGTTAAAACAAAAGAAGTAAAAAAAAAACTTAAAAAAAATAATTAAAAGAATTGATTAAAAAAAAGAAATTGAACTGCCCCCATTTAGAAG
>CAZBHA010000036.1:0-1509 GCA_964491675.1 uncultured archaeon | reverse complement strand
TAATTAAGCTCTTTTTAGTATTACTACACAAACTTTTGAAAATCCTGGATCTTCTGAACTGCCCCAAAAATCACTTGGCGACCATTCAAGAGTTAAACTTAAAAAGTTCTCAACAGTATCTTCAAGTTTGTCTGGATTTCTAGCACAAACTACTGTTGCACGTGCCCTAACTGGATTAGTAGAAGTATTTCTAAATCTAGATACACAATCTCCATCCCCATCAGCAGCTTGAACTTCAATTAATGGATCAATATTACCCCTAATAAAAGCATAATTATCAAAATAAACTGAACAAGGATCTATTCCCTTATCAGCAAATATATTTGATTCTACAAATTCATTTGGTTTTACTTCAAAAACTGAAGTTTCAGTTGATGCCCCCGCAGAAACAGAACTTAAAGCATTACCAATTATTGTTACCGCATCCCCTGTAGGAGTAGTTATATTTGTTACAATTGGAAGCAATACAAAAAGAATTGCAATTGCTACAATAGCAGCTATCATAAGTTCAAAAACACTGAAAGCTTGACCTTTATTATTTAACATTTTTACACCTCATATAATTATATTTCAAAAATAAAGGACAAAAGTAGTATTTAAATCTAATTATTTAACTTATTAAAAGAATTTTAATAAAAAAATATATTTTATTTAATCAGGCCTAGTTTAATAACTATTTAATTGGTTCTAATTTAGTGCCAATAGAAATATCACAATCAATTTCACAAACAGACATATCTAAACTAATTGATCTAGAAACACATCTTACATAAATTTTTGATTCTATATTTTCCATTATTTGTATTGATTTATCATCAACTTTAACAATGCTTAAACCAGATTTAAAAGAAAAACATTCTGAAGAATATCCAGTTAATTCTTCAAATCCTTGACCAGTAAAAGAAGTTCCTTTTAAAAAAAACAAATTACCATTTGACTCAATAACATCACCATTAGGTGAGTTAGTAGCAGCCAAAACTTTCCTATTAACTTCATCAAAAGAGTAATATATTTTTAAATAGTTAAAATAATTTAATGTTGCAAGTATAATTGCCAAAACTATAATTCCAATAATTGCATCAATCATCAAACGAAAAACTGCTCCTGATTGAGCTTTTTGCTCTTTGTTAAGCATATCAATACCTTTGCCAAACAAAGGTATACATTTTAACGAATTTTTTAAAGAAAATTTATTTTTTATTTTAAACTTTTTCATTTTATATCATCCAACTTTAACTTTTAACCAAGCATACTTCCAACTGCAAGACTTGAAAAAAATGCAGTAATTATAAAAATTGTAACTGCGATTGGTAAATATTTTGCTAAATTTATTCTAAATAATAAATCATTATCTTCTTGAATTTTTGTAGTGAAATAAATCATAATAATTAAAATTTCAATAACATAAATTGTTATTATTATTAAAAAAACTAATGGCGAAGCAAAATTTTGAAAATCTGTTACTGAAAGAGAAAATAACTGATTCATACTAATTGTATTTCCAGCCAT
>CAZBHA010000035.1:0-7935 GCA_964491675.1 uncultured archaeon | reverse complement strand
TTAGAAGAAGAAATAAAGCAAAATGGACTAAATGGAGAAGACCAAGAGGAATTGACCTTGATAAGGGACTAAATCATGGATTTAGACCAAAAATTGGTTATAGAACAAAAAAAGAAACAAGAGGAATACATCCTTCAGGATACCAAGAAGTAAGAGTTGAAAACCCTGCACAACTGGATAATATTAATGTAAAAACACAAGCAGTAAAAATTGGTTCAACTGTTGGTAAAAGAAAAAGAAATGAAATAATAACAAAAGCAAATAAAAAAGGAATATGGATTCTTAATTAGGTGAAAAAGATATGAAATTAGAAAAAGCAAAAGTTTTAGCAGCACAAATAATGAAAACAGGAGTAACTAAGATATACTTAGATCCTACAAAATCAGCTAAAATTAAAGAAGCAATGACAAAGGATGATGTTCGCGGACTTATTGCAGAAAGAGTTGTTAAAAAAAGACAAGATAATTATCAAAGTAAAGGAAAAGCAAGAATCTTAAAAGAGAAAAAACAAAAAGGAAGAAAAAGAGGAAAGGGAAAAAGAAAAGGAAGTAAAAAAACAAGAACTGAAAAAAAGAAAACTTGGATTTCAAAAGTAAGAGCACAAAGAAGAACTTTAAAAGAATTAAAAACAAGTAACCCTAGCGCAGTTAAAGAAAAAGGATATTCAAATATTTACAGAAAAATAAAAGGAAATTATTTCAAAGGAAAAAAATACCTTAAAGAGTATATTGAAGGTGGAAAAAAATGAGTAAAGACAAAACCTACGAACCGCAATTTAAAAGAAGAAGACTAGGAAAAACAGATTATAGAAAAAGACTTGGAACTGTAAAAGGAAAAACAACAAGAGTAGTTGTTAGAAAAACATCAAGTCAAATAATTGCACACGCAGTTAAATTCAATTTAACTGGAGATACAACTCAAGCTTACGCAAGTTCAAAAGATCTTAAGAAATTTGGTTTTTATGGAACAAATAATACTCCATCAGCTTACTTAACTGGATACTTACTAGGAAAAAAAATGAGTGATAAAAAAGCAATTTTAGATATTGGAAGAAGAAGTCAGAGCCATGGAGGAGTTGTTTTTGCTTGTCTTAAAGGACTACTTGATGCAGGAATAGAAATTCCACACGACAAAATTGCAATACCTAGCGAAGAGAGAATTAATGGAACAATATTACAAAAATATGCTATGGAAAATGAAAAATTATTTTCAAATTATGAAAAAAATGGAATTAAAGTTGACTCAATTGTTAAAGCAATAGAAAAAGCAAAAAGTGAAATTGATAAGGTGAAAAAGTAATGAACAGAAGACGACCTGAAGAAGTTAAAAAGAAAAGAACAAAAGAGGAAATTGAAGAAAATTTACAGGCAAAACTTGCAAAAGAAATTACTCAAAAAGAAAAAGAATTAAATGATTGGGTTCCAAAAACAGAACTTGGAAAATTAGTAAAAACTGGAAAAATAAACAGTATTGATGAAATTTTTGACAAAGGATACAAAATCAGAGAACCTGAAATTGTTGACACTTTATTAAAATTAGAAGATGAAGTAGTAGACACTGCTAAAACTACAAGAGTTGTTAGAGCTGGAAGAAAATTTAGTTTCAGAGTAACTGTAATTGTAGGAAATAGAGATGGATATATTGGAGTAGGAACTGGAAAAGATGTTGACAGATTCCCTGCAATAGGAAAAGCAAAAAGAGATGCAAAATTAAATTTAATGAAAATTTATAGAGGAAGTGGATCTTGGGAAGAAAAACCAACTGAAGACAAACACTCAATTCCATTTAAAGTAATTGGAAATGCAGGAAGTGTACGAGTAACACTAATGCCAGCACCAAAAGGAACTGGACTAGCTGTTGGAAAAAACATTGAAAGTGTAATGAAACTTGCAGGAATAAGAAATATTTGGGGAAAAGCAACAGGAAATTCAGCAAATAGATTAAACTTTGTAAGAGCCGCAATTGACGGACTAGCAAAAACAGGAAAAGTTAAATTTTCAAAAGATATTGAAAAAAAATTAAGCAAATGAGGTAATCAAAATGTATGCAATAATAAGAATTAGAGGAAATGTTAATATTTCACCAGACACTCAAAAAACATTTGAAATGCTTAATTTAAGAAGAGTAAATAATTTAAGTATCTGGCCAGAAGATAAACAAACATTAAAAATGTTAAAAAAAGTTGAAAATTATTCAACATTTGGAATTATTGATGAAAATACTTTCAAAAAAATTATTGAAAAAAGAGGAAAAACAACAAAAGAAAGTATTGACATAAAAAAAGCAACTCAAGAAATTTTAAAAGGAAAAAAATTTAGTGAAGCTGGAATAAAAAATTGTTTTAGATTAAGTCCACCAAAAAAAGGGTTTGAAAGAAAAGGAATAAAAAAACCATTTAGTCTTGGCGGAGCACTTGGAAATAGAAAAGAAAAAATTGTTGAATTAATAGAAAAAATGTTATAAATTAATTATTGGATTGTGAAAATATGGTTGAAAGAAAAAGAAGAAGAAAAAATAAAGTAAGAGGAGAAAGAACTCATGGTCAAGGAGACACCAAAAATAATAGAGGTGGCGGATCAAGAGGGGGAAGAGGAAGAGCTGGAGCTAATAAAGGAAAATTATTTAAAATTGGACAACACGATCCAAGAAAATACAGATTAAAATCAGGCGAAAAAGGAAAAAGTATTACTCTAGGACACTTAAATGACATTATAGAAAATTTAGTTCTAAAAGGAAAAGTAACAAAAAACAAAGATGAATATATTGTTGACGCAAAATCAGGATATGCAAAAATATTAGGACAAGGAAATACAAATAAAAAAATTGTTCTTAAAATTGATGCATCAAAATCTGTAGTTACAAAAATAAAAGCTGCAAAAGGAAAATTTGAATTTGCAAAAAAAGGAGCAATTTCTGATTTAGATGACGATGATTTTGAAGCAGAAGAAAGCGATCAAGAATAAGAATGGTGTTAAATAAAATGGGAGTTATAATAGATACACTAGTTGGACTTTCACAGTATCTTCCAGAAATAAAACGCCCAGAAAAAGAAGTTTCATTTAAACAAAAATTACTTTGGACAACTTTAGCATTAATCCTATTTTTCATAATGGGAAATATTTTCGTAGTTGGTATTGATACAAGCCAAGGATTAGGACTTGATCTAGGATTTATGCAAACAATTCTTGCAAGTCAAATTGGAACTATAATCACAGCAGGAATTGGGCCAATTGTAATGGCATCAATATTTTTACAATTATTTTCAGGAGCTAAACTAATAGATCTTGATATGAATAATCCGGCAGATAGAAGTAAATTTCAATCCCTACAAAAAATACTTGCAGTACTACTTTGTTTTATAGAAGCATTTATTTTTGTAAACCCAACTTTATTAATTCCAATTGGAGGAATCTCAATTTTTAATCCATGGTTTTGGTTAGTAATATTCCAAATCGCATTTGGATCAATTGCTTTATTGTACTTAGATGAAATCGTTGCAAAATATGGAATTGGAAGTGGAATAAGTTTATTCATTGCAGGAGGAGTATCTTCAGTATTATTTTGGAGAGTATTTCGTTTCCCAGTGGGAGCTGCAATTCCAACAGGTGGAGTTCTTTGGGAATTAATGCTTAGTGGAAGACCAGAATTATTAATACCTTTAGTTGCAGTTGTAGTAATATTTTTAGTAATAGTATTTGCAGAAGGAATGCATGTAAATATTCCAATAACTATGGGACATAAAGGAACGGGGGGTCGCTATCCGGTAAAATTTTTATATGTAAGTAATATGCCAGTAATTTTAGCAATGGCATTATTTATGAATATTACAATCTTTTCAAATTTCGTAAAAAACGTACCTATTATTGGTGGAATTTTAAATGTCGCTGCATGGGCAACAATGTTTCCAAGCATAGGAAATAATCAATTATTTAATGCAACAACTACTGGAGGAGGAAGCTTAGTGCAAGGTTTAATTATACAAGGTTTAACTCCATTAACAATTGCTGCTTTAATTCAAGGATTAACATTTTTAACCGTGCTTGTAATTGCATGTGTTATATTTGGATGGTTTTGGGTTGAAATGGGAAATCAAAGTACTAGTGCAGTAGCTGCACAACTTGAAAAAAGTGGAATGCAAATACCAGGATTTAGAAAAGATAAACGAGTTATTGAAAAAGTATTAAACCGTTACATCCCACCTATTACAATTTTAGGATCAATTTTTGTAGCACTTCTTGCTGGATTAGGAGATTTTGTATTAAGTGGAATTTCATCAGGAACTGGAATTCTTCTAACTGTTGGAATAATTTATAGGTTATATGAAGAAATTGCAAAAAGCCAATCGGATCTTTTAATGAGTTTGATTGGAAAAAAACTTTAAGTTTATAAATGATTGTAATCAAAGATTACTATAATAAAGGCGCCAACAAATCTACTAAATGTAGGTGGGCGGTTTGTTGACTTAGGACAAACCATTTTTATAAAACCAATTGGGAGGTTTTAGAGAAAAGCTTTATATATTATTCCCAAGAAAAAATAATTAGAAATGGTGAGCAATTGAATAGTTTAGAACCCGCAATATTATTACTCGGGTTTGTAATTGTTCTTGCAATAATATCAAAATTAATTCAAAGAAAATTTATTGATAAAGCCAAAATGGCTTCAATAAAAGCACAAGTAAAAGAAAAACAAAATATGGCGACAAAGTTGCTAAAAGAAGGAAAAACAGAAGAAGCAAGCAAAGTTCAAAGTGAAATGCTTGAAATAAATATGGAAATGTTACAAATGACAAACAAAGTCATGCTGATAACACTACCAATATTTTTAGTTTTCTTTTGGATACTTGGAATGGTATTTGGTCAAACAAGTTTTGAATCATTTATTCCATTGCCTTCGTTTAATGCATTTAATATATTAAATCCAGTTAGTTGGATTCCAGTTGGAATTACAACAACAACAGGATATTACAAAGCATATTTCTTTTATTATTTAATAATTACAATTATTTTAGGAATAATAGAAAAAATAATAGATAAAAATAAAAAGTGAGAAAAATGGTTGATACAGGAAAAAGATCAATGAAAAAAAAGAGTAGAAAAACTCCGTCAAAAACAACAACGGAATATTTTAGAGAAAAAAACTCAAAAAGAATTTGTCCAATAAATAAAACTGCACTTTTAGGAGTAACTCACGATCAAAAAAAAGCAAGAAAACAAAGTAAAACTCAAAAAAGACCAAATGTACCTTTTGGAGGAGTACTTAGTTCAAAAGCAAGAGAACAAGTATTTACTGAAGTAGCAAAAATTAAAGCAGGAATAAAAGAATTAAATGATGTTGATCAAAAATATAGAAAATATGTTAGTCAAGCAATGAAATTAGATGAGTGATTGAAATGGATTTGGGACAGGTTTGTATTAAACTAAAAGGAAAAGACGCTGGTAAAAAAGTAGTAATCCTTTCAGAAGTAAAACAAGGAAGAGTTTTAATAGATGGAGCAACAGTAAAAAGAAAACAATGCAACATTTTACATTTATTTCCAACAGAACAAAAAATAAAAGTTGGAAAAGATGCAAAACATGAAGATATAGTAAAATTATTGAAGTGATAAAATATGAGTGAAAAAAAAGAAATTAATTACATTGTAAGAATACTTGGAAAAGATCTTGACGGAACTAAAAAAGTTAGTGAAAGTTTACAAGGAATTAAAGGAATCGGACATAGAGTTAGTGGAATGATGGCAAATAAATTTTGCGCAGATAATAAAATAAAAGCAAATGTAAAATTAGGTGAATTAAATGCTGATGAAATTAAAAAATTAGAAGAAATTGTAGTAAATCCAGCAAAACACGGTTTACCACACTGGACATTTAATAGACAAAAAGATTTTGAAACTGGCGAAAATAAACATTTAACAATGAACGAATTAGCTTTACAATTAAGAAATGATTTCCAAAGACTGGCAGAAATAAAATCATACAGAGGATTAAGACACATGTGGGGTTTAACAGTTAGAGGACAAAAAACAAAGAGCAGACACAGAAGAAAAGGTGGGACTGTTGGAGTATCTAAAAAGGATGCTAAGAAATAAGTGATGTGATAATATGGGTGATCCAAAAAAGAGAAGAAAGGCATACCAAAAGCCAAGAAAAGCATTTCAAAAAGAAAGAATAGAAAAGGAAAAAGGCACTAAAGAAATTTATGGAATAAAAAATAAAAGAGAATTTTATAGAGCTGAATCTCTTATTCGTTCAAAACGAGCAACTGCAAGAAAACTTTTAGCACTTGATTTAGAACAAAGATTAAAAAGAGAAAAAGAACTACTTGATTCATTAATTAAACAAGGAATACTACGAGGAAAACCAACTCTTGAAGATGTACTTGTATTAACTCCAGAAGCATTACTAGAAAGAAGATTACAAACTATAGTATGGAGAAAAGGACTTAGTAATACAGCAAAACAAGCAAGACAATTTATTGTACACGGGCATATTGGAATTGATGGAAATAAAGTTGACAAACCCGGATACTTAGTAAAAAGTAGTGAAGAAGCAACAATAAAATATTATAAAAAAGAATTAATCTTAGAACACAAAAGTCATGCTAAAATAGAAACAGATAAGAAAGATGATGTTACTCAAAAAATAAAAAAAGATTTTGAAGAAATTAAAGCAGATGAAAGTGAAGAAGACAAAGTTGAGGAAATTAAAGAATAGGTGAGATGAATGGGAAAAAATAAAGGAATTGTACACATTTATGCAACACATAATAATACAAAATTAATTTTAACAGACATTACTGGTTCTGAAACTATTGGAAAAAGTAGTGGAGGAATGGAAACAAAAGCACAACACAAAGAAGGTTCACCTTATGTTGCAATGAAATTAGCTGAAAATTTAGCAAACACTGCAAAGTCAAAAGGAATAACAGAAATTTTTGTAAAAATAAGAGGGCACGGAGGAAACAGAAGTTCTTCAGCAGGCCAAGGAGCAGAAGCTGCAATAAGAAGTCTTACTAGAAACGGATTACGATTAATTTCAATTGAAAATGTTACACCACAACCACATGATGGTTGTAGAAAAAAGAAAAAGTTTAGAGGAAAAATAACTAAATAAACGAGGATTATTATGGATATTAAAAAAGTTCACGAAGAAGAAAATTTAACAAAATTTTTAGTGAAAGGCGTAAGCCCAGCATTCATTAATAGTTTAAGAAGAACTATTATGAGTAATGTTAACTGTTTGGCAGTAGATGAAGTTACATTTTATGAAAATGATTCAGTATTATTTGATGAAATGCTTGCAAATAGATTAGGACTTCTTCCAATAAAAACTGACTTAAAAAGATACAAAAAAGGAGATACTGTAAAATTAATTTTAGAAAAAGAAGGTCCAGGCATTGTAACAAGTAAGGACATAAAATGCACTGATCCTAAAATTGAAATAACTGATCAAAAAATATACTTAACAAAATTAGGTAAAGATCAACATATAAAATTAGAAATGACTGCAATAATGGACAATGCAAAATTACACGCAAAACACCAACCAGCAATTGTATCTTACCACGAAGTTCCTTCAATAAAAAATAACAAAAAAATTGAAAATTTAAAAGAATTAATGCAAGAACTTCCAAAAAATAGTGTTGAAGAAAAAGCTTCAAAATTATTTTTTACAGACCCATATAATATTAAAATACAAAACCAACCAACAAATATATTAGAAAAATATGGAATTGAAGTAGAATATTCAAAAGATGAATTTGTTTTAACAATAGAAACAATTGGACAATTAACTACTGACGAAGTAGTAAATAGTGCAATAGAACAATTACAAACAAAATTTGAAGAATTTAGAAAAGAAATTGAAAAATTATAATTGCAAAGCAATTAAAGGCACTCCGTAGAGGAAACTCTAAGGGCCACCAAAGGTGCCCGCG
>CAZBHA010000034.1:0-7989 GCA_964491675.1 uncultured archaeon | reverse complement strand
TTCTGATCAAAGTTATGCACAAACTGAAATAAAAAATTTCACCGAAAAATCAACTCCAAGAATTGCGCTATCTGTTGGAATGCTTGATACTGGTGTTGATGTTCCAGAAGTATGTAACTTAGTTTTTGTAAAACCAGTTTATTCACATATTAGATTTTGGCAAATGGTTGGAAGAGGCACTAGAAATGAACAAGCCTGCGAACATAAAGAATGGCTCCCACTTGAAGGAAAAAATTCATTTTTAATACTTGATTTTATGTTTGGAGAGCACTCTAATATAAAATTCCATGAACTTGAAAGAAAACAAAAAAATTCTCCAAAAAGCGCACCAATACAAATATTTGAAAATAGAGTTGCATTACTTAAAAAAGATTTAACTAAAGAACAAAAAGAAATAATATCTAAAAAAATTTTGGCTGAATTAAAAGAACTTGATAAAGATTCTTTTATAGTAAAACCAAAAAATAAACTTTTAGAAAAAATAAGTGCAAGTAAATTTGAACTTGAAAAATATATTAATGAACTAAATAAAGAAATTGCACCTTTAATGATTTTATCAACAAGTGAAAGTCCATTTATTGCTTCTTTTATTTTACAAGCAGAAAGATTATTTGGTTTTATTATAAATAATAATTATGAAAAAATTGACTATATTAAAAAAGACATACAAGAAAAGGTACTAAATGTTTTACTTAAAGAAAATTTAACTATTGTTAAAGAAAATAAAAGCAGTTTAACAAAAGTATTACAAGAAAATTTTTGGAGTTCTTTAACTTTTGAAGATGTTGAGTTTTTAGTTAATGAGATAGCTCCTTTAATGAAATATTATACGCCCTACAAAAATAAGTTTGTTAAGATAAATATGGCCGATATGATTTTAAAAGAAGAAAAAGCACAATATAATCCAAAAGGCGATAAAAAATTAGAGGAATTTTTAGAAACTAATGAAATTGCAAAAAAAATAAAAAGTGGTAAAGGAATTACTTCAGAAGAACTTTTAGAACTTGAAGGGCAATTAAAATCATTAAATCCAGCACTTTCAATTGAAAGTATTCAAGATATTAGAAAGAAAGATTTTATTAAATTTTTACTTGAACAAATGCAAATATCTTACAAAGAAGACCCAAAAGAATTAATTGAGAAGAGATTTGACGAACACATAATAAAAAATCATAAATATAATTCTTCACAAATAGAATTTTTGCTTTTGTTAAAAAAAATATTTGCTAATAAAAAATACATTTCTTTAGAAGATTTTGCAAAAATGCCTCTTCAAGAGAAAAATCCCCTTTCAAACTTCTCAATTGATGAATTAAAAGAAATTGTTAAAGTTTGTAATAAGATTAAGTTAACTTAAACATAATATTACACGTATACACTCGTATGCTTTGTAAAAAGATACCTTTTTAATACTTTCTAAACATAACATATTTATGAGTAAGAAAGTATTATCAATTCGAATAACAAAAACCATGGAAGAAAATTTTAGACGCTATTGTGAAGAAAATGGAACAAATATGTCTTCAAGAATTGAAGAATTGATTGAAAAAGATATAAAACCAAAATTTCCTGATTTGATTGCAGGAAAAAATAGAATTCAATATAATGCTAGTAATGATTCTTTTGATTGGGTTATAATTACTGATAAAACCTTGCCTGTTGAAATGGAAATTGGAAATGACACAAAAATAGTTGACCTATCTGAATTTGTAATTGTTAAAGGGATGTCCAAAGAGTATATTGAGGAATTATCTGAAAAAATACGATTAGCTTTAAAAGAGAGAGATTATAAAATTAGAAAATCTGATTCAAAATCAATTGGTGTGAAAAGTGATCTTATAGGTGGTAATATTGAATAAGTGGGAGAAAACAACTATTGATGCAGTTTCTGAATTAGTTACTGCTGGCGGGACACCATATAGAAAAGAACAAAGTTACTGGAAAAATGGAGATATTCCTTGGTTAAAAATATCTGACTTAAAATCAAAATATATTTATGGCGCAGAAGAAAAAATAACTAGAAATGGACTAGAAAATTCATCTACAAAAATATATCCAAAAGGAACTGTTTTATTTTCTATTTTTGCTACTATTGGGGCGTCAGGAATTATTAAAAACGAGTGCGCAAGTAATCAAGCAATAGCCGGAATAGTTCCAAATAAAAACAAAATAGATTCTGAATATTTGTATTATTTATTAAAATCTGAAAGAGATAAACTTTTTGAAAAGAAAAGTCATGCTACTCAAGATAATATTAATTTGTCAACACTAAGAAATCATGAAATATTATTGCCACCATTAAAAACTCAGGAGAAAATTGTTTCAGTTCTTGAAAAAATTGAAGAACTAAAAGAAAAAAGAAAAGAAGCAAACAAACTAACTGATGAATATTTGAATAGCATTTTTTTAGAAATTTTAAATAATAAAAAATATGCTGAAAAAAAACTTAAAGATGTTTGCATTAATAAAGGAGAATATGGTTCTGGAGCCAGTGCAATTAAATTTGATCAAAATACCAGATATGTTCGAATAACTGATATTGATGCGTTTGGTAATTTAAAAAAGACTGGGCTTGTATCACCAAGCGTAGTTGATGGCAAATATTTCCTAAAAAAAGGGGACGTATTGTTTGCTAGAACTGGCGCAACTGTTGGAAAAACATACCTCCATAATAATGATGAAAAGCATTTATTTGCTGGTTACTTAATTAGATTCACGCCTAATAAAAATATAGTATCTCCAGAATTTATTTTCTATTTTACAAAACTTAAAAAATATAAATCTTGGGTAAAATCAAAAATGAAAGTTGTTGCACAGCCAAATATTAATGCTAAACAATATGGGGAAGAAATTTTAATTCCTTTGTTACCCATTGAAATTCAAAATAAATTTTCTAAAGTTGTTAAAAAGATTGAAAAAATAAAAATAAATCAAAAGCAATCTGAAAAAGAGCTTGATAATTTATTCAATTCTTTAATGCAAAAAGCTTTCAAAGGAGAGTTGTTAGTATGAAATTATGCATTTTTTTAATATTTTTGTTAATCTTAACTTTTGGTATTTCAGAAACAATTGATAATTCTCCAAATGTTCCTACAACTGTAAGTTTAAATGATACAAATACTATTGAACAATTAATCGATACAAACAATCTAGCTACTGAAACTAATGGCAATAATATTCAACTTTGTGATTGTAATGTTTTAGCAACTAAACAAGATATACAAAATACATTTAACAATAATTATTCAGAAATATCATTTTTTCAGTATATATTAAACATTAATTTTATTTTGGCATTAGCTTTTTCATTAGTTGGCTTTGAGTTTTTAAAAGTAATATTTTGGAAATGGTCCCCCCAGTTTATTAAAAATATTATAATTAAAACTGAAATTAGAAAAAAGGAATCTTATAAATTGGTGATTAAAGATGAAAAAGAATAAATATATAGCATATATTTTTATAATATTCTTAATAATTTTGATTCTTTTAACTATTCAAACATTTGTTGTTGAAAATAACTATTCAGATTTAACTGAAAAAGAAATGACAGCCATTTCAATTAATCTTAAAGCTGAGAATGAATTAAATACTGCAATTAATATATTAAATTGGACAAATAAGAGTATTTCCCCATTTAGTAAAAAAAATATTTTTGATTATCCGTATTTAATATCACCTAGAAACTCATCAAATTCACAAGTTGCATATAATACTAAACATGGTAATTGTGAAGAATATGCTAAGTTATTTGTAAAAATGACTAATTTAGCAGGATTAAACTCAAGAACGGTTTATAATTCAAGTGAAGACCATGTCTGGGCAGAAGTTAAAATTGATGGAGAGTGGATTCATTTTGATCCCTCATCAAATTATTATGCTTCGCCAAATATTTATGAACTGCCAACTGATTTAAATGGATGGAATAAAAAAATATCGTTTATTTATACTATTGACGAACTAGGCAATTTGTTGAGATTAACTGATAAATATACAGGTGTTGGTGAATTAGTATTAAATATTAAGTTTAATGATGTGCCAATTGAAGGTGCTAATGTTTTAATAAAAAGTCTATATTTGTCTGAAAAAAATCCAAACTTGTTTATTGATTTAATTACTAATCGTGGTTTTGTAATTGAGAGATTTACTGATATTAGTGGGATTGCTAAAGAAGCTTTAGGTGAGAATAATTATATTATTAAAGTAAAAAAAACATTAGTTCCTTTTTTGATTAGTCTTTATGGGGAAAAATTTATTTCAATAAAAGAAAATGAAAAAAATAATTTTGAAGTTGATTTGTCATATAACGTTGAGCCATTTGGATTTATTTTGATTTTAGTTATTTTAATTTATATTTTATATTTATATATTGAAAAAAGGAGGAGAACTAAATGTTAGACAATGAATTAAAATCAAAGATAAAATTATTATGGAATAAGTTTTGGAGTGGTGGTATTTCTGATCCATTAGTTGCAATTAAGCAAATGACTTATTTAATTTACATGAAACAATTAGAAGATGAAGACACAAGAAAAATGCAAGAAGCTGAATTAACTAATAAAAAATATAATTCTATATTTGTAGGTCACGAGGATTGTAAGTGGAGTAATTGGAAAGGGCTTCCCGCTGACCAAATTTTAGAACATGTTAGAGATAATGTTTTTCCTTTTTTAAGAAGCTTAGGTGAAGAAGAATCTCCTTATTCAAAATACTTAAAACATGAAAGTCTGCAAATTCCAACCCCTTCTTTATTAATTGAAGCAGTAAAATTGATTGACTCTTTACATATTAAAGAACAAAATAGAGACACAAGAGGAGACTTGTATGAATATTTACTTTCAGAATTAACTACTTCTGGGAAAAATGGTCAATTTAGAACTCCAAGACACATTATTCAAATGATGGTTGAATTAACACAGCCAAAAAAAGATGACATTATATGCGATCCTTCTTGCGGAACTGCAGGATTTTTAGTAAGCGCATATGAATATATTCTAAAATCAAATACTTCAAAAGACCAACTAAAAACTGACCAAGAAGGAAATAAATATAATTTTGTTGCAGATAAGTTAAAAGATTCGGATTGGGAAAAAATTAGAAGTATTACTTTTCACGGATATGATTTTGACAGAACCATGATTCAAATATCATTAATGAATATGATGATGCATGGTATTACAAGACCCAATATTGAACAAATAAATACATTATCAAATGGTTTTGAAAAAAGTGAAGAATTTTCTTTGATTTTAGCAAATCCTCCATTTAAGGGAAGTATTGATGAGGGAGATATTAATCAAAAAATAACTACTAAAACAAAAAAAACAGAATTGTTATTTATTGAATTAATTTACAAGCTTTTAGAATCAAGTGGAAGAGCCGCAGTAATTGTTCCAGATGGAGTATTATTTGGTGCTTCAAATGCACATAAACAAATAAGAAAAATATTAATTGATGATTGTAGACTTGAAGCAATTATTTCAATGCCATCAGGAGTTTTCAAACCATATGCAGGAGTATCTACTGGAGTTTTAGTTTTCACTAAGGGTGAGCCAACAAAGAGAGTTTGGTTTTATGATATGGAAAGTGATGGTTTTAGTTTAGATGATAAGCGAAATAAAATTGGTGATGGGAAAGGAGATATTCCAGACATTATACAAAGATATCACAATAGAGAAAAAGAAGAATACAAAAATAGAGAAGGAAAAGCTTTCTTTGTTCCTGTTGAAGAAATAATAAAAAAGGATTATGATTTGAGTATTGGAAAATATAAAGAATATGTTCATGAAGAAGAAAAATATGAAGATCCAAAAGTAATAAAACAAAAAATTGAGAAACTTGAAAAAGAAATTTTAGAAGGATTGAAGGAGTTGGATGTGTGAACAAAACCAGAGATAAAGAACTAAAAAACTTAGCTTTAAACGAAGCTAATTTACAAATTGAGACTGCGCATTTTGGAATTTCAACAGTAGATAATAAACTTATTTTTGTACTGGGCGCAATTTCAATAGTTGTGACTATTTTAGCAACTAATTCAATTGATTGTTTGGCAAGAATTGTTAGTTTTGGATTTTTACTTTCTGGAGGGATAGCTTTAATGGGGGCATTCCCAAGAAATTTAAAATATGGCCCAAAATTAAATGACATTTTAGAATCAGATGAAAAGAATTTAATAGAAATTAAAAACAAAATTCTTGAATTTAATTTTAATGTACTTAAAGACAAAAATTTTTTTTTAAAAATAAGTTTAACAATATTAATCATTTCAACAATTTTATTATTTATTGGGAGGGGTTTATGTGGATAAAAATGAAAAAAAGCCTAAAAAATTAGATACTCAAATTTTTACATGCGGCTTTGATACTTCAAAAAATAAAAAAGACATTAAAAAAACAGTTATATTACAAGAATAATATGACTTATTTTTCAAACAAAACAAAATTTGGTAATTTATCCAAACCAATGTAATTAAACATTTTGTAATTAGCTCTTCTTGCTGTTGGTGGGAGAGTTCTTTTTTTTAGATTAGTTTTTGGAATAAATGGATAAAAAATTATTTTATGTTTTTCTTTTCCTTTTTCAACCCATTTAAAATTTGCAATTAGTGGAGGAATCATAAAACCTGATTTTAAAACTTTTTCCATTATATCCCACCCTGCACCAAAAATTTCACTTTTTGGTTTAGAATTATTTGTTTTTACTTGTGCACGAAAAGAACAACCAGTACATTGTAAATCATACAAAGGATAATTTTTTGGAAGTTTCATTAATGATTTTCCACAATTAGGACAAGGAACAAGATCAACTACTTCTTGTTCTCCAAAATCTCCAGAATCTTTATTACTAGACATAATAAATTAAAACCATTAACTTAATTTAATCATTTGCTTTTTTATACCGGCACAGACCCCTAAACATGTTTTTATTTAAAAACAATTGATCTTATATATGAAAAAAGCATTCTATAATATTATGTTATATAATAGGCAAAGACAACTCCTTGGACTTATTGATGAATTAAATAAATATAACATAAATTCAATAACTTATATTATAAAGTCAGCATTTTTGTTAAAAAATGAAGGTTTTGATATTGCATATGATTTCTTTCCATATAAGTATGGACCTTATTCTCAAACAATATATTGGGATTTAGAATATTTAAAAAATAATAAATTAATAGATATTGAAGAACAAAAAATAACAAATGAAGGAAAAAAAGAAATTAAAATAGATAATAATATTGTTAAAAAATTATCTGAATTAACTAAACGATTTAATAATTCCAAAAAAATTGAAGATTTTGTTTATGAAAATTATAAAGAATATACAA
Source organism: uncultured archaeon (assembly GCA_964491675.1). GTDB lineage: Archaea > Iainarchaeota > Iainarchaeia > Iainarchaeales > JAAZKV01 > JABIDZ01. Next base: position 659 of record CAZBHA010000034.1, on the reverse strand, counting down.
TAAGAAGTGTATTAAAAAATAACAAAATAAAAAAACAAAGTGGAAAATATACTATTGGATATGAGGGAAAAAGCATTGATTATTTTTTAAATCAATTAATACAAAACAATATAACTACTTTAATTGACGTTAGAAAAAACCCAATTAGTATGAAGAGAGGATTTTCAAAAAGCTATTTAAAAAAAGCAGTTGAAAATTCAAAAATTAGTTATTTACATATTAGTGAACTTGGCATTGAATCAAACGAAAGAAAAAACTTAGAAACAAAAAGCGATTACAACAAGTTATTCAAAAACTATTCAAAAACACTTCCAAAAAAAGAAAAAGAACTAAAAATAATAAAAAATTTAGCAAAAAAAGAAAGAGTTGCAATAATGTGTTTTGAAAAAGACCAATGCGATTGCCACAGAGGACAAATTAGTAATTATATAGGCGGATTTTTACATTTATGAAAGAAAAAATTTTGATTGTAGTAAAAACATATCCAAATTTAAGTAAAAAATACAAGGAAACTGTTTGTGTAGCAGGCATAAATGAAAAAGGAGAATGGCGAAGATTATTCCCAATTCCATTTAGAGACTTACCTTATGAAACACAATTTAAGAAATATACTTGGATAGAAGTAGAAATAGAAAAAGCTAAAGAAAAATTAAATAGAA
>CAZBHA010000033.1:0-8171 GCA_964491675.1 uncultured archaeon | reverse complement strand
ATCCTACTCCTAATAATGGAAGTGGTACTTCTGGTTTACCACCTACTCAAACTAATGATCAAAATAATTTAGTAGATAATAATACAGTAGTTACTGATGGAGATACTGTAGTAGATAGTACTCAAACTGATAATTCAAGTACTGGTTCAACTACTACTGATTCAAATTTGCCTAGTACTTTAGAAAATAATATATTAACTGAAGGACTAGATTTAATTCTACTAGCAGTTGGAATAATAGTAATTTTACTAGTAATTGGCAGAGTGTTTTATTTTAAAGCAAAACCTAGTAAAGTAAATAGTGAAGTTAAAGCAAAAGAAAGTAGTACTCTAGCTAAAACTAATACTGGAGTTAAAACTAATAATAATTTAGCTAAAACTAATACTGGCGTTAAAACTCCTTTAGTTAAAAAATACCATAAAAAGAAATAAAAATTAGGGGGTGGCTTTTAGCCACCTTTTATTTTTAATTTTAAATTTTGGGCAAGTTAATAAATTTAGACAAATAGTTATTTAGACAATATTTTATTTTGTTGTTTTGACCATACTTTGTTAGGAGTTTTTTTTAACCAATTAGTATACTCATCAATAAATTTTAATCTTTCTTTAAAGTTTTGACTTTTGTATTCATCTAATTCTTCTTGAGAGTATTTCATTCTAACACCACATTAATTAGGTTCTCTAAAACATTTAATTCTTTCGCTTTTAATATAATTTCTTTTTTATTTAAAAATTCTTTAAATATGTTCCACAAGTGTCTTGCATCTTCTAAATCTTTTTCTGATCCCAAAAATAGTTTAAATGCTATTTGTTTTTCTAAATTTGATATTTTAAAAGAAAACTTATTGTTTTTAACAATTAATTTAGTTTTTAAAGTTTCTTTTTCAAATTCTTTTTTTGGAAATTTTATTTCCATATTTGGGATAAATTCCCCTGGATTAGCAAATCTAATTGAAGTTTTTTTTAATAAAAACTCTTCGTAAGCTTCTTTTGCTGAACTTGTATTTAAACATTCAAATTCTTTTTGAATATCATCCCAAAGTGTAACAAATTTTTCAAATGAAACTTTTTCTAGTATTATATCAATATCTTCAGTTTCTCTACTTCGACCAAAAAGAATTGCAATATATCCTGAAACAAGAACATAATTAATTTTATTTCTATCAAGAATTTTTATAAATTTTATTACAAATTCGTCCAAATCACTAAGTTCTCTGTCAAAAATTATTTGATTATTTTTAAATTCAAATTCCATATTTATTTTCTTATTAATTGTTAATAAAAACCATTCGTAAGTGTTATGCCAGTAATTTAAAAAGAAATAAAAATTAGGGGGTGGCTTTTAGCCACTTTTATTTTTAATTATTAAATTTTGGCAAAATTATTTTTATTTCATTAAACTCAAATACCATTTTTCGTATTGTTTATGATTTCCTGCAAAGTAAATTATTCTTTTGTTTTTTTGTTGTTTGAAGGTTATTCTGTATTGGTTTGTTTCAACTACAAAATAAGGCAGTCCTAATTTCATGTGTCTTATTTTATCTATTTCTTTTAATTGTTCTAGTTTTTTCCATATTTTTATTTGAACATCCTTATTCATTTTTTTGAAATATTTATCCCAATCGTCAGCATAATCAAGTTCATACATTTAATCACTTGAATCCATATTTTTTCTTTACTTCTTCTTCACTAAATACTTTTCTTTTTCCTTGTTGTATTTCTTTGTCTATTTGTATCATTTTTCTTAATACTAATTCATCTTCTAAAGCTTGAGCATCTTTGAATAATTTATGTTCTTTTCCTAAATTATTTACTGCACTTCTAATAGCTTCGCTTTTTGTTTTGAATATGCCTAGATCAACAACTTTTTCTAATATTAGTTCTTGAGGTCCTTGTAAACCTACTAATGTTCTACCCACAAAATCACCAATAATATTGTATATCAAAATGATATATAACTCTTTTGGTAGTTTTAAATGAAAAGGGTTTGTTTGTAAATCTTTTTTCATAATAACAAAAAGGTTTTATTATTTTTAAACACTTTTAGAGTTTGTTGCCGGTGAGAAGTTAATTAGAAAAAAAGTTTTTTTTAAAGGTTTATTTTCTTTTGTGTTAATTGTTTTTCGTTTGTTTTTATTTTTCTTTTTAGTTTTTTTATGTCTTCTTCTTTTGGTAATTTTTCTGGGATTATATTATCTTCTAAGAGAATTTTTCTTATTTTGGAATTATTTTTTATGTGCTCGTTTGCGATAGTGTTTTCTCCGTTCAAATTTTCTTTTTTTACATTAAAATTTGTTATTTCTGTTGCAAAGTTTTTTCCCGCAATAGTTACTGTTGGTAAAAAATCTGCTAGTGGTCTATTTTTTGGTATTGCTAAGATTTGTTTCATTTTGTTAGTATCATTTCCTCCAAATAGAGCCCAATCTCCTTTACTTCTGATTCTTGCAAATCCTTTATCATCTACTCCTCTTTCGTAAATTAGTTTTGATAATTTTGTTTCTGAGGTTGATAATTTTTCTCTTGCATCAATTCTTTCTTTTAGTTTAATTCTTTCTTCTACTAATTCTTGTTTTCTTGTTTGAATAGCAAAGTAACTTTGGGCAAAAGCAATTTCTTCTTTTCTTGAATCCCCATTTTGAGCAACCAAATAACAAGCATACCTTGTGAGTAAATAATCATCAATTTCTTTTTTAGCACCTTTTGGCATATCTATCGTTTTGTTGGTCTCAACAAAATGATAAGAGGGGCTAGTTTTAGTGTTTTTACAAGATTCTATGGCTTTTTGTATTGTGTATTGGAAGTTTCTCCACTCATCATACCCAAGTAGTTTTTGTAAGTCTCTTGCGTACCAAAATTCTACTCCTTCTTTTTCGTGAGCAAAATCGTCAAAGTTTTTGACAAGCTTTGAAACTAATTGTTTTTCCATAATAACAATGGGGATTTTATTATTTTTAAACATTTTTAGAGTATCGTGCCAGTGGTTTAATTTATTTTATTAATGAAACAATTTTTTCTATTACTTTTGAGTATTTTTCTTTTGGCATTTTGCAAATCTTTTTTGTTATTTGGTTTTTATTTGCTGTGAACAACATGTTTGTTCTTATAAAACTATCAATCATTAAACTTCCATTTAGTGTTTCATTTTTTTCTAATTCAACAACATAATTATCTTTTATAGAATTTTTTGAAGTGATTTGACAAAGTAAAATATCTTCGTTCATTTCGTTTGATAATACTAAACAGGGTCTTAATTTTATTGTTGACAAATCAGTGTAAGGAAATGGAAATATTACAATGTCTCCTTTTACAAATGTTTCCATGCTTTATCCTCGTTTTTAGTATTCCAAAATTTTTTTAATGATTTTTCACTAGCAAGATAGGTGTGATAACCGTTAAGGGTTTCATTTTCTTTTTCAAAAAGTTTCTCCCTAATAATTTCTCTAATAAATTCTTGAACAGTCCCATACCCGTGATTTTTAGAATACTTTTTAGCTTGAGAATAAACTTCACTAGAAAGCTTTAGATTTATTTGATTACTCATAGATAATAGTGGATATCTATTAGTATTTAAACATACCTTGTCTTTTTCCATAATTATATTAAGTTATTTTTAATTTTTAAACACTTTTAGAGTATCGTGCCAGTTATTAAATTTTAGAGTTGTTGGTTTATTTTGGAATAAATTTTAAAACAAAATATTATTTATAACTCTTATACCATTTTTCATATTCTTTATGTGTTGCAAAACAGTGCATTACATAAATTAAACTATTCTTGCTTGTTTTGTGACTTTTTCAACAAAAAAAGGTAAACCATTATTTAAGTGTTTATTTATTTCTTTAATTAAAATTTTTTCTAGGTATTTTCCAAATAACATATTTAAGGGATTAGATATTTTTTCAAGTTCGTTTTCAGCAGTTTTAAGAATTTTTAAATCCATTTTACCACTTAAACTTTTTTTTCATTTCTTCAAAAGAACTAGTTTTCACAGTGCCATTTTTTACTTCTTGCATTTCAATTTCAACAGCTTTTGCAACTAATCTTTTTTCTTCTTCTTCAAGATGTCTTTCATAAACAATCAAAGCTTGTCTTAATACTTCTGTTTGATTTCCAGCATATTCTTTTTCAATTATCTTTTGAATAATTGCTTCATAAGGAGCACCAACATTAACATTCATGATTAATCACTATACATTCAATGTATCGTACAATATATAAGCATTACGCACTAGAGGGGCATTATTGGTTTTATTATTGTGGTTTTTTCATTAAATGGTTTAATATAAGCTAATTTTAGCTAATCAAAACCTTTTTATAGTATTTTTGATGAAAAATACTATAGATGAAATCAATTTCTGTAATAGTTCCTGTACTAAATGAAGAAAAAAACGTTGTTTTAGTACATAAAGAAGTTTCTTTAGTTTTAACTAAACTAAAGCTAGATTATGAAATAATATTTGTAAATGATGGTTCTACAGATAATACAATTAAAGAATTAATAAAATTACACAGTAAGGATAGGAAAGTAAAAATAATTGATTTTAAAAAGAACTTTGGTCAATCAGCAGCAATGCAAGCAGGAATAGATCACTCTACTAAAGATTTAATTTGTTATATTGATGGAGATCAACAAATAGATTTTAGCGAACTACCTATTTTTTTAAAAGAAATTGATAATGGGATGGACGCAGTTATTGGATGGAGACATGCAAGAAAAGATTCTTTTTTTAAAAATTTATCCTCAAAAACTGCAAGATTTATTAGACAAAAATTCTTAGGAACTAACTTGCACGATTATGGCTGTCCGTTTAAAGTATTTACTCGAGAATCAATTACTTCAATAAAATTATTTGGAGAAATGCACCGTTACATTCCCCCTTTGTTAAAATGGAACGGTTATAACACTAGTGAAGTAAAAATAACTCACAAAGCTAGAGTACACGGTACAACAAAATACAATATTTTTAGAATTTATAGAGGATTTATTGACATGTTTAATGTTTGGTTTTGGCAAAAATACTCTGCTAGGCCCCTACATATTTTTGGAGGTATTGGCTTAGCATCAATAGGATTTGGAATATTTTTAGGTTTAATATTAATAACTTTACGACTACTTGGAAGAATAAGTTTAGTAAATTCTTCATTGCCTATGTTTGTGGGTTTAATGCTAATATGTGGAATAATATTCTTTTGTTTTGGCTTAATGGCCGACATTCTTTCAAGAATATACTACTCTACCGAAGAAAAAAGATACTACACTGTAAAAAAAGTTTACAAATAAGTTTTAGATGATTAAAAATGAAAATCTTAATGCTAGCTCCAACTCCTTTTTTTGCAGATAGGGGTTGTCATATGCGAATTTTGAATAGTTATCTTAAATTGAAAAGAGAAAATAACGAAGTTGTTTTGTTAACTTATCCTATTGGCAGAAATATTATTGGAATTAAAACAGAAAGAGTTTCAAAAATATTTGGTTATAATAAAACTTCGCCTGCTTTTCAAAGGAATTAAATTAATGCGAAAAGAAAAATTTGATTTGGTTTATGCGCATTTACATGAAGGATTAGCAATTGGTTTAATGTTAAAATTATTTTTTGGAAAAAAAGTTGTTTATGATGCTCAAGGATCTTTAGTTGGAGAACTTTCAGCACATGGAACAATAAAAAAGAAAGGGTTAGTTTCTAAAGTATTATTTAGTATTGAGAAGTTTATTTCTAAAAAACCTAATGAAATAATTACGAGTACAAATGCACTAAAAGATTTTTTAGAAAAAGAATGTTTAGTAAAGGTACCAATTAAAGTAGTTGAGGATTTTCCTGACGAGTCTTTGTTTAATCCAAAAGTAAAAAAAGCAAAATTAAGTTTACCTAAAAACAAAAAAATTGTTGTTTATTTGGGTGGATTACAATTATACAAAGGAATTGAATATTTACTAAAAGCAATACCTTTAGTTGATAAAAAGGTTCATTTTTTATTAATGGGTTATCCTGTGGATGATGCAAAAAGAATTGCCGAAGAATTAAAAATAACTGATAGAATAACATTTACTGGTCCAATTAAATATGAGGAAGCAGCATCATATTTGAAACTAGGGGATATAGCGATATCCCCAAAAACTCTTGAAAGCGGAGAAGCAAACGCAAAAGTACACAACTACCTAGCAGTAGGACTAAAAGTAATTTGTTTTGACACACCAGAAAATAGAAAACTAATAGGGAATAAAGGAGTATATGCAAAAGAAAAAAACATTACTGATTTAGCAAAAAAAATAAATGATTTTTATGAATAAAAAATGTCCCATTTGTAATAGTGAAAATACAACTAAAAAATTTACTGGTTTGCATGATCATTATAATAATATTAAAGGTGAATTTTTTTTTAACAAATGTATAAATTGTGGTCATTTATTTTTGGGAAATCCTTTAAAAAAAAATGAGATATATTTAGCTTATTCTAAAAATTATGGTGCTTATAATAAATTTGAGTTTAATTGGCTTAGGGAATTTTTTTTGAAATCTCAAGTTTATAATTTGGTGGGGAAAAACTTTTTTAAAAGAAAATTAAAAATTTTAGAAGTTGGTGCTGGAGAAGGCCCATTTTCAAAAATATTCTATAAACTCGGGCATGAAGTTACAGCAACAGACATTGAAAAATCTACATTAGATCAATTAAAATTAATAGGTGTAAAAATTAAACAGGGGGAATTTGAAAAAATTAATTTTAATAAAAAATATGATTTAATAATATTGAGCCATGTTATTGAACATTTTTATAACCCTGGTAAAGTAGTTCACAAACTGAAGTCATTATTAAAAAAAGATGGAGTTGTTTTTTTAAAAACTCCTAATTCAGATTTTCTATTTTTAGAGTTAGTAAAAAAATACACTCATATTTTTGACACACCACGGCACATAAGTATTTTTTCAAAAAAATCATTAAAAATTATGTTTGAAAATAAAGAATTTAATGTGAAAATTTTTGATGAGTTTATTTTGAATGATATTATTAATTATTTTAAAATTAAATATAATAATAAATACAATAAATTTTGGTTTTTTTTATTATTTCCATTAGCTTTATTATTGTCTCTTATATCATATTTATTTAATAGATCTTCGAGGATTTTATGTTTAGCAAGGTTGAAAAAGTATGAGTAAAAAACAATTAATTTCAGTTATAATTCCAACCTATAATAGGGCTAATGTAATTTTAAATGCAATTAAATCTGTTGAAAACCAAACTTTTTCTAATTGGGAGATCTTAATTATTGATGATGGCTCAACTGATAATACTTATGATATTGTTAAACCTTTTTTAAAAAATAAGAAAATAAGATATTATTATCAAGAGAATAATGGTGTTTGTTCAGCGAGAAATTATGGTATTAAAAAAGCTAAAGGTGACTATTTATCTTTTTTAGATAGTGATGATTCCTTTTTAGAATCTAAACTTAAAACCTGTTTTAATACAATAAATAAAGTTAATGCTGATTTAGTATTGTGTAATATATTTGAATATAGGGAAAATAAAATGATAAAAAATAGATTTAATTTTACTGATTCTTTTTTTGTTAGTTCTAAAGACATAGTTAATTATAAGGTTCCAATGTCAGCAAGTTTTATATTTATTAAAAAAAGATTGGCAGAAATTATTCTTTTTGATGTTAATTTGTCTAGTTCAAATGATTTTGATTTTGTTTTGAGATCATCTAATCAAGGCAAAATTTATTTTTTAAATGAAAGGTTAGTAAATAATTTTAAAACAACTAAAATTAAACGTATATCTACTAATTATCCTTCAAAAATTAATGGATATAAAAAAATATTGGAAAAAATAAAATATTATAAACTTGATTCTGATTCCGAAAAACAATTAAAGATGAAAACTATGTTTAATCTCTATTTATTCTACTGGATTTCAAAAGATAAAAATAATGCTTTAACTCAATATTTTAACTTAATTAAAGAATTTCCAGAGACTAAAAAATCTATAAAAGTTTCTTTTATTTATTTGTGTTTAATTGTTCCTTTACTTTCAGAAGTAGTTTTGTTTTTTTCTAAGCTTGTTTGGTCCCTTGGAATTGTGCAGAATTGATAACAATGAAAAAAATAGCTATAATTTGTAATTGGTTTCCATTAACTTCTGAAACTTTTATTAGAAACCATATTGATT
>CAZBHA010000032.1:0-8194 GCA_964491675.1 uncultured archaeon | reverse complement strand
TGCTCCGCTAGCTCCTTTTACTGCGTCGCTTCTGATATATGGTGAGTGAACTCCTGTGAAAATACAAATTACTTCAATTTTATTTTCAAAAGTTGGGTCAACTCTTGCTCCCCAAATAACTGTTGCTTTTGGATCAATTTTGTCAGTAAGCATTTCACCAACACCATTAGCTTCACCTAAAGTTAAGTCAGGCCCACCAGTTATGTGGATTAAGCATCCTGTTGCTCCACCAATGTCAATATCAAGTAAAGCATTTTTTAGAGTGTCTTCTACTACTTCATTTACCTTATCAACACTTTTACTTTCACCAACTGCGATTACACTTAATCCTTGGTTACTCATTATACTTCTTACATCTGCGTAATCTAAGTTTACTAGTGAAGGTTGAGTTATAGTTTCTGTTATTCCTCTTACAGTTCTTGCTATTACTTCATCAGCTACTTTGAAAGCATCTTGGATTGGTAAGTTTGGTACAAGTTCTACTAATCTATTATTGTCAATTACTACAACAGTATCACTTACTTTTCGTAATGTTTCAATTCCTTCTTCAGCTTTAATTAATCTTGCTTTTTCTAGAGCAAATGGATAAGTTACCATTGAGATTACTATTGCTCCTTGTTCTCTTGCTATTCCTGCTATTACTGGTGCTGAACCTGTTCCAGTTCCTCCACCCATTCCAGCTGAAAGGAATAACATATCTACTCCTTGTAAAATTTCTTCAAGCGCGTTTCTAGATACTTCTGCTGCTTTTGCTCCAACTTCAGGATATCCTCCAGCACCTAGTCCCCTAGTTACACTTTTTCCAATTAAAACTTTTGTTATTTCATCACTCACAATTGCTAAGTGTTGTTTATCAGTGTTAACTGCAACTAGTTGTGCTCCAGCAATTCCCATAGATGCTAAACGATTTACTGCGTTACATCCTGCTCCCCCAGCACCAACAACCATAATTTTTGGTGTTCCAAATTCTTCAAGTTTGTCTGAAGAACTAGCGTGTGAAGTCTTTGTTACAGCTTCTTCAATAATAGATTTCATTCTTTCACCCCAATTTCCCTGTTATCTTGCAATAAATATGCAATAAACATAATATTGCATATATCTTAATCAAAGTTATTAATAAAGGTTTCCATTATGTAGAATCAAAATAACACATTAATTTGGCATTTTGAGCAAGAATTTAGCATTATGGCAAAGACCAAAATTGTTCAATTAGAAGAATTTTTATAGTATAAGCCAATTTGAGGCAGATACTAAAATGCAGGATAATTATAGTTAAAATTTAGCACTAAAAAGTGTTAAAACAACCTTTTATAACTAAATAAGCCAAAATATTACTTCTTATAACAAATTAAATAATTATCTTAATTTAAGGCTTATTAAAACTTAAAACTAATATTGAACAAAAACTTGTTATGTATATATACTATTAATGTTGTTAAAAAAAGAAATTTGAGAAGTGCTTCACTTCTCAATAAAAAAAAGAAAAAATGGAAGAATTTTAGTATTCTTCACATTTAATTTGGAAATATTTTGTTTCATGCGAACATGATGGACATTCTGCAGGAGGAGTTTTTCCTAAATGCACATACCCACACTTTCTACAAGTCCAAGCTTTAATCCCTTCCTTACTAAATAAAGTCCCAGCTTTTATTTGTTCAACTAATTTAGCATATCTTTCTGAGTGATGCTTTTCAGCTAAACCAATAGCAGTCAATCTTTTTGCAATATCATCAAGCCCTTCTTCTTTTGCTTTTGCTGCAAATTCAGGGTACATTGTTTTTGTTTCATAATTTTCTCCATTAATTGCCCATTCAAGATTTTTCAAAGTATCAGCTTTTAGCGCATTTCCCTCAGCCATAACTTCTATAGTAACTGCTTCTTTACCCATTTTTTCATACAATTGATTTATCATTTTACTCAATTGTTTTGCATGTTCAAGTTCTTGATCAGCAGTTTCTAAAAAAATGCTAGAAATTTGTTCATACCCATCTTTTATTGCTTGTTTAGCATACATAGTATACCTGTTTCTTGCTTGACTTTCACCAATAAAGGCCTTATGCAAATTCTTTAATGTTTCTTCCATTCTTATCACCATTTCTCCTTTTGATTTTATTTTTAAAATAAACAATAAGTTTAATAAAAATGGAAATAAAAGTAATAAAAAGCTATTGAAAAAAGAATGAAAAAATCACTACTTTAAATTTTTCTAATTTAAACAAGTTTTTATTTTAGTTAATGCATTAATTAATAAGTGATATTGTGGGAAGAATTAGAAAAGTTAGCTTACCAAATAGACAAACTAAAAAATTAAAAGCAGAAGTAATTAGTGGGCTTAAAGAAAAAAGAGGGCTTACTAATGGACAAATGGAACTTAATTTAGGCCAAGCATCCACACCAAAAAGAACTATTGAAACAATCAGTTTTAGAAATACACTTTTAAATGAGTTTTTAGCAAGAGCAAGTAACATTGGAGTTAGAAATATTGATAGGCGAAAAAGCTTACCTGCTCCCCAAGCAAAACGCTTAGCTATTAATTTAGCAGAATTATTCACTCGCTTTGATTTATTTGATAGAAGAAGAAGTTTTACTGCAAAAAAGTTTGTATTTACTGGAAAAAAAGAAAATTCTGCAATTAAAAAAGGAGAACCTCTTTTCAAAGTTGATAGGTGTTTGTATTCAATAATGAGCGCAGGAGTATCACCAAGCGGATTAACTAAAATTGTTAGACAAATTCTTACAATTCCCCCAAAAACATTTCATGAGGCGGATGTAAATAGAAAAAATATTGCAATGAAATCCTTCAAACTAACTCATGAAGTATTAATCCCACAATTACAAAGAATTGGGGCTTTTCCAAGAGCATATTACACTAATGAATCAATTAGATATAGAATAGAAAAAAATATTGATCTTATTGTATACTTGGGTTTTCAACGAGAGTTAAGCGAAAGAAAACAAAAAGAACTTTTAGAAAGAAAGGGCATGGGTAAAAAAACACGCGAAGAAAAAATAAAATCACATTTAGAAAAATTAAGAAACAGAAGAGATGTTATAGAACAAGAAGTACTTGGAACAAAATATTCTGATTCCCAGCTACTTGAATTATTCCCTTATAATGAAAGACCAAGTAGACCAAAAACTAAACCTAGCCCTATGAGACTAGAGCTAAATAAAGACGTGCCAAAAAAAGGAAAAAAACCAAGGCCAGTTGATACTACCAAAAGTTTGTTTTAAATAATTAAAATTTTTTAAATGAAAAAGGCGAAGGAAAAAACTTAATTAAAAAAAACTAATTTTAAAAAATATACAAAATTATAAAAAAGTTAAATTTGCCCCTCCAATTAAGAAGGGGCTTTTTATTAATTATTTTTTAGCAGGTTTTGCTTTAGCTTTTGCTTTATCCATTTTCTTTCACTCTCCCTTAAAAAAGGCAGAATCAGAACTGTTATTCAGTTCACATCTGGGCATCACTAATTACTTAATGATGCTGACAAATAGATACTGCGACAACAATTTGCCACGCACTAACATTAATACAATATAACTTATATTTAAACAATAATGTAAAAAAAGAACATTATTTATTTAAAAAAAATTCTTAAATAAAAAAAGGATTTTTTAATCCCTTAAGTGCATGATAAGCAATAACATACCCCGCAGCACTCCATGCTTGGTATTCCCTACCTAACGGAAGAAGAGTTTGCCCATGCAAATACTCATTAAAAGTCCAATTTTGTTCTTGCATTTTTTTTGCAAAATTATTTAACTCTAGTTTAGCGGTTTTTTTTCTTTTTCGCTTAACTAGAGTAGTAATCCAAAAACCAGTAATAAACGGCCAAACTCCCCCATTATGATAGGTAAAAGGCATTTCTTTACTCAAATATATTTCTTCCCAATCAGAATCAGTTTCTTTTACTGCAGGAATTAAACATTTTATTCCAAGCGGTTCATTTAATTTGTTTTGTAAACAATAATCAATTATTTTCTTTCCTTTTTCTTTATTCGCAACCCCGCTTAAAATACTTAACATATTTCCAAATGATTCAAACCGGTGCGCCCAATTAATTTTAAAAGGAACTAAATGAGATTGGTAATAATTAAAATCGTTTTCTAAAAAAGGCAATTTATAGTTATCACCAATCATATATTCTTCAAAAACCTTATCCAAATTATTTTTATTTAACCACAAAGTAGAATTAATCTTTTTCTTAACAAGTGCTTTTTTCTTCTTAGCTAAAATATAACTTTTTTTTATTCTTCTGTCAATTATTTTTTCTTTATCTTTACTAAGAGCTTCTTTTACTAAAAAAATAAAAGATTTTATTGATTGATAATATAAAACTTCATCATAAAGAACATGATATGTCCTATTAAAAATATCAGCCCAGTCTCCCGCAATATGCACTTCAATTAAACCGCAGTGATTGGAATCAAAAGAATAAAGATGACGAAGAATTCTACGATATCTAAAAAGATTTTTTTGAGTTATAAATTTTGGATCACTAGTTTTTTTATAAATCGCAGCTGCTGCAATTAAAACCCACATATTTGAATCAATTGAAGTTATTGCACCCAAACCCCCATATATTTTTTTCTTATTTTCAATTTCAATATAACTAGGAACTTGCCCATTGTCACTTAAATTTTTTAATAATTTTAAAATACCTATTTTTGCAGTATTAACTAACTCTTTGTCTTCACTTAATAGAGCAGCAATAGTACACACAGAGTGATCTCTTGCCCAGATTGAATAATAATTGCTCACTCTTTCTACACTTGCTGAAAAACCTATTTTTGTAGAATTTACTCTTAAAACATTTAAAGCTTCTAAATATGCAGTTTCTTCTATTTGTTTCATCTAATAATTGGAATAAAAAACATTAAAAAAGAAACTAAATAAGTAGTGTAAAAAATTATTAAAACTTCACAAGAAAATATTTAATATCCCTTACTAAAATTAGTATATTATGAGAATATTTTTATTTGGTTCAACTGGAGATCTTGCAAGACGAAAAATACTTCCCGCAATAAGCAAACTTAACTTAAAAGACCTAAAATTATTTGCAGTTGGGAGAAAAGATTACTTAAATGAATTATATGTGAAAAATGCATGTACAAAAACTTGCACAATACAAAAAAATATAAATTATTTTAAAGCAAATTTTGAAAATGAATTTATTTGTGAAGATTGTATAACAAACTTAAGCAAAACTGAAATTAATTATTTTTATATTTCTCTCCCGCCAGATTTATTTGAATTATTAATAAAAAAAATAAACCTATTAAAACTTTCGGGATATAACGTAAAAATTTTACTTGAAAAACCATTTGGTTCATCACTAACTTGTGCAAAAAAGATTGAGAAATTATTAAAAAAATTTAAATTAGAAGAAGATGTTTTTTTAGCAGATCATTATTTATTCAAAAGCACTATTTTGAAAATAAAAAAACAAGAATTAATAGAAAAAGATTTTGAAAAACTAAAAATTGTTTCTCTTGAAGAACTGGGACTAGAAGGAAGAATTAGTTATTATGATAAAAATGGAGCGTTGATTGACATGGTTCAAAGTCACTTATTTAATATTATGTTTAAATTTTTAACAAAAAAAGAAATTAAAAATTTAAAAATTATACAAGTTGAAAAAAAACAATATAAGGGTTATGAAAAAGAACTTGGCAAAATTTCAAACACTGAAACTTTCGTAAAAATAAAACTAAAAACTAACAATAAAGAAATTGAGCTTATTACAGGAAAAAAGTTTAATAAAAAAATAAATAAAATGTTTTTAGACGATAAAGAAATTGATATTATTGATGATGGAGCTTATGAAAAAATGATTTCTTCTTTTTTGGAAAATAATAAAGAAAACTTTCCTCAAATAAAAGACACTCTCGCGTCTTGGGAAATAGTAGAAAAAATAAATAAGAAAAAAGTAAAATTAATTAAATACAAAATAAATACTAAATTTAATGTTTAAAAAACTTGATTTTAAATAGAAAACATTAAATTAATAAGCAGAATTTTTATTATTAAATACATGCAAAATTATCAAAAAATACTAATTTTGACAATTATTTTACTATTTTTTACAAATTTTGTTTTTGCAAAAAGTTATTTTATAGAAAAAGCCGATGTGCAATTTACAATAAACAAAGACGGATCAATTGATGCTATAGAATATTTAATTTTACTGGGGAATATAATTATATTTCAAGAGAATTACCTACTTCAAGTTATAATTATTGGAAATATTCTGATTTTAAAGTTTTTATTGATGGTGAAAGTTATCCTTTTGAAACAATCCCTAAAGGAAGTAGTACACTTTATGAGTGGAATTATAAAGTAAATAATCAAACAAAAACTTTTGAAATAAGATATAAATTAAATAACGCAATTTTTGCTTATCAAGATGTTAGTGAATTTAATTGGAAAATTTGGCAAGAAAATTGGCAAACTAATGTACGCGAACTAACCGGATTTATTTTACTTCCTGAAAAATTAGATGATGCAAACCAAATTTATACTTGGGGGCACCCTGCAGTAAATGGAAAAATTGGAGTAATTGACGAGCAAAAAATAATTTTTCAAATCTTTGATGTTCCTTCTTATTATTGGGTTGAAATAAGAACTCTTTTTCCTTCAAGTATTTTAAACATGCAAAAATCTAGCGAAGTAGCTCTTGAAAGAATAATTAATGAAGAAAGTGAATTTAATACCCAAAAAGAAAATGATTTTTATACAAAAAATAATTCAACAAATAATTATTCAGATTCTTTTGATGCATCAGCTTTTTTTCTTTTCACATCACCATTTTTTTTCATAATAATAATACTTTTAATAAATATTATAATAAAAAAAAGACCAAATTTTTTAAGTAGTGATACTTCAACAAAACTATTAGGAATACTTTTATTAATAATTATTTTTTATTTATTCTTATTACCAACAATATTGAATAACCGATTTGACTTGTTAATTTTAATTTTACTTATAATGCTAATTCAACTTATAATATTTTTTATTTGTAAAAAGAAATTTGCACAAAAACCAAAAATTGATTATTTTGCAGAATACGAAAGAGAAATCCCTTTTGATTATTCACCAGGAATTGTAAAATTATTAATGAGCAAACTTTTAAAATATGCTAATCCAACTGAGATTAGTTCAGAAATTCTTTATTTATGTTTGAAAGGATATTTAACTATTGAAAAAAGAGAAATTGAAGGAAAAGAAGAATTTTTAATTCACATAATAAAAAAAGATTATTATAACTTAAAAGCAAGCCAAATAAAATTAATGGAACTGTTGCAAAAAATTGCAATTGCAGACCCTCAATCATTTTGGGAAAAATATATTATAAAAAAGAAAAAAGATGTAACTCCTGACACTCTTTTGATAAAAGATGTGCAAGTTTATTTAAGTCTACATCAAACATATGCACAAAGCTGGTTAAAAAAATGGAAAACCCTTTTAGAAAAAGAATATAAAAAAGAAGAATTTGATGGAAAAACAAACGCCCCGGCAGTTTATTTTGTTTCAAATTTAGTAATAATTTTAGCTACATTTTTTATTCTTCCGATAATTTCAATTACTCCAATAATGTTTGGGTTCACAGTACCAATTATTTTTAATGATTTTTTATTAGTAAGAACAAAGAAAGGAGAACTGCATTACCAAAAATGGAACAACTTAAAAAAATTCTTAAAAGATTTTTCTAATTTAAAAAATATGCCGCCACACGCAATAAAGCTTTGGGAAGGATACTTAGTTTATGCAGTAGTATTAGGCGAAGGAAAAGCTGTTGAAAAAGCAATGAAATTTGTATTTAAAGATACTGAATTTAATTCACACATTTTTATAATGCGTGGAAGTACATTTAAGTCAAGTGATTTTGCTTCAATTGGAAGATCATTTTCTAGCGCATTTAACTCTGCAACTCGCTCAAGCGGATCTAGTGGATTCTCTGGAGGAGGAGGGGGCGGCGGAGGCGGTGGTGGAGGGGGCGGAGCCCGATAAAACCACCTAATAAATTTTATTAAAAAATAAAATAAGATAATCAAAATTAAAATCAAAAGTGAAACTTTTATAAACAATTACAAGTAATTTTTTCATATAAATAACCGTTTTTAACAAAAATAAGCCCTACTTCGCAAAGCGAATGTAGTGCCGTGTACCGCGAAGACGTTCGCGCCT
>CAZBHA010000031.1:0-8239 GCA_964491675.1 uncultured archaeon | reverse complement strand
ATATATGCATTAAAATTCACTACTCCATTTTCAGTTGTATCAGTTCCAAGGAAATATAATTCATTATTAACTGCTTTACTATATAAGTCAAAGTTTTGTTGTGCTAAAACCAAGTAAGTATCTTGGAATGCTGCACCGCTATATATGAAATTATATTTTGTTGTTACTGCTCCACTTGTGTCGTATGCACCCAAATCTAATGAAACTTGTGGTGAATCAAACGCAGTTGTATTGAAATCAACATTTGTATATGCCCCAGATGTATTATTATCAAATGTTCCTAAAGCATATTGTAATCTTGAATGATCTGCATTAAGATCGAATAAATGGAAAGTATATGTTCTTCCATTTAAAGTCACTTTTGAATATGAATCTTCAACTATTTGATTTTCAACAACAAAAGGTAATTCTATTAATGAACCTTTATAATCTCTATATTTTAAAGCCCCATTACCAATTTCATGTGTTGTTGTTTGTTTTGATTCAAGCCCAGTAAAAGTGAACTTTGCAAAATCATCAGGGAACATAATAGATTCTCCAATTTTTATTGGATTTTTAATTAAATCTGATGTTGCTCCAGAAGTTTGATAGTATCTCCAATTATTGTAAATTGTAATACTATTTAATGTGTTCCCAGTTCGATCAATACTTGCTTTCCATGCTGCTTTACTATTAACAGTAGGGTCAGTTGAATATGGGAATGCTTCATTATGTCTAATTTCTAATCTAGAATTTCCTAGTCTTAATGACACAACAGCACTATTACTTGTTACACTTGCTCCAACATATGTTACATAAACTGAATCTTCGAATTTATCTCCGAAAATAGTTTTTAAGTCAGAACCAGCACTTACTGAATCTTTAGAATCAATCATAGAACTTCCTTTCCATAATTGGAATGATGCAGTGTATGCTGCATTTTCTTGAGTTCTTGTAACGTCTAATAGTTTCACAGTAAATTCTTCATCAGCATCATTTTTTACTGAAATTGTTCCTTCTTTATCCAAAGTAACTGGATTTGTTTGATCATAAAGAACTAACTTATCTCCACTACTTTCGATTCTATCAATTACATATGTTTTTCCTAATATTGGAACTGTGTAATCAACATTTACATTAGAATCTAAGTCAATCATTTGAGTTCCTTCAATTCTATATCCAGGGCTAATTGACACAGTATATTTTAATGCATTTGTACTATCAACAGCAGCTAATAATTCACCTGCAGCATATCTATTAGATCCTTGATCATTTTGATACAATAATCTTGAATCAGCACTTAATCTTTCTGAAACATAAGTTGATGTATTTCCTTGCACAGGATCTCTATATTTCCATGCAGTATTATTTATTAATGTAGAAACATCAATTTGATTTGCAGAAAGTGATTGTACTGCGGCAGTATTAGAGAAATTCATATCAAATTTCTTTTCAAATCCAGCACCAGTTGTTACAACTGATCCGCCAACTGTTACGTCAACTGTTGCTCCAGTTACTGCGCCTGTTGAGCCTGCTACTGAAGTTGTTGCTAATTGTGCAACTCTTGCAGCAATGTTACCTGCCCATACTACGTCGCTTACTGCAGCGTTTGATCCAACTACAACATCAACAACAGGAACACCTGTTGCACTTACGATATCGTCTCTTGCTAGATCAGTTAATCCGCCATCAACCATATTTGCAGCCGAAACTACAGGGGCCAATGCAGATCCTATTAATGCAGCTCCGATTCCGATCGCTGCGATTTTCTTTATATTTAGACCTTTCATATTTTAGTCACCTCATTTTACAAAAAACATCTGTCAAATAGTCTTCGATTATTATCTAAACTATTGGCAAGATCTTTCTAGATTAAATCAAAAGCCCTTTAAAAGCATTACTATTTTGCTAGTTTTGAGCTAAAAATATAGCCAAAAACAAGGCAAATATTCAAGTTACTGTTGAATAGTTATTCGCTAATCAACGAAACCTTACTTTTAACACTTTTTGATTAATTGCTCACCGTTTTTATTAATTTTAGATGTTTTCTATTAAACAAATAGTGTGCCAAAATGGTTTAAAAACCCTCTTAATTAAAGAAAACTGCTAAATTGGCGAATTTATTAAATAGGTGCAAGTTAAAGAAATTTAAATAAAAATTAACTTATTTTTAGTAAATATAATAAACTCTACGCTAGAGACAATTGACGAAAAAATCATCATAACTCGCCAATTGCTTGCAATAATTTTCTATGCCCATTAATTATTTTATTAAATTCAACAATATCTTCTATAACTAATTTAGATCTATCGTTTAAATTGTTTAATTTTTCCATGTTTTATCCACTCCTTTATCTCTTCATCAGAATAGTAACTTTCTCTTATTCCAAGCATTATCCTTGAATTTTTAGGATCATCACTTATTTTTGTTTTTGAATTATTCATTATTAAAAAATATTTCATTGCAATAAATGCAGTTCTTCTATTTCCACTTGCAAATGCATGTGCTTTAACTAATCCTTTAAGTAAAATAGTTGCTTTGTCAAAAACATCCCCTGCTGAATTACTACATTCATTTAAAACCTGTCTTATTTTTGTTTCACTTAAAACCTTTGGTTGATCTGCTTTTTTTGCTTTAATTGCAAGAAGTGCAAGAAAATTAAGTTCAATTATTTTTCCAACTGACAAGTAATTCATAATAATCTAAATTATTTATGTAATATTCTTTTAATAAAGTTTACTTGAAAAGATGTATTCAATTAATCAAAAAAAAAAGTTTTACTTATAGGCATTTTGATAGAATTTTTCAAGTTCTTGACGAGTTAAGTTCTTTGTGAAGTAATCAGCGTATTTTTGGAAAATATCTGCTAATTCCATCATTCCTTCTTGAAATTCATAATTTGAAAACTCTATTTTGTTTGGTTTTATTATTTCAATAGAACTTGGCCCATAATAGAACAAAAATCTAACAAGTGAAGTAAAATCTTTTACTGAGGCATTTAATTCAATAAAAGAAGATTGCATTTCGTCATCTTCTACTATTTCAGCCTGAGTTAATTCATAAATTGTTAATGCTTTTTCTTTCTTTATTGCATTAGTTATTTCTTTTAAGTGTTTTTTTAATAAATTCTCTTCAATTGCTTTAAATTCAATAATTGCATTAAATCTTATCCTAAAAGAATCTTTTTCTGCAATTTTTTTTCTTTCTTCAATTTTTTCAACAATATCCTGTTTTAATTTGTATTTAGTAGGATATCCTTCTTTGTAAATTACTTTCAAATTTAACATTTCTTTTAATTCTTTAGTTAATTTATCATAAGGAATGTTTAATTGTTTGTTAAGTTCTTCTTCAGTTTTTGGTTCGTTTAATAAAACAAGGGCAATCTTTTTTTGTTCATCTGTAAATCTAGCCATTTTTCTACTCACCAATACTAAAAATAAGAACCAGCTTGTATTTAAAAAACTTATTTATTAGCAAAAAACTAATAAAAATAAAAAAATAACCAAATACAAAAAAAAGTAATTAAACAAACAAGAAAATATGTTAATAAAAATAAAAATTAACTAAACCAACAAAAAACTACTTGATAAAAATAATTAAACAAACAAAGAAAGAATTAAATAAACAAAGAAAGAATTAAATAAACAAAGAAGCAACTATTTATCATGGATATTACAAACTTTTTGCAAATGTTTTTCTTATTTAATGTAAATGAAGTTGATTTTACTCCAGTTGCAGAAGAAGCAACTAATGTATTAATGGCAAATTTACCAATAATTGTTATTATTGGGATTGTTTTAATTATTGGAACTATTTTTATTATATTTTTCTTAAAAAGAGTTGTAATGAATTCTATTTTAGGTTTAATTTTTTGGGCAATAGTAGTATATGGTTTTCAAATACCCTTGCCTTTTATTCCATCACTAATAATTTCTTTAATCTTAGGCCCGGCAGGAATTGGAGCAATGTTAATTTTAAACGTTCTTGGAATACTTGTAATTTAAATTTTAAATTAATAAAAAATTAAATTAATTACTTTAAAAATTATTAATTTAAAAAAATAAATAATTGAGTTTGATTAAAATGGAAATTAATTCTAGTGAAAAATTAAGTGAATTTAAAAAAAAATATTTTAAAATTGCTAAAGCTCACTCGCTTTATAAAAATATTTTGAAAACAAATGGAAATATTGTTTTTGGCAGAGGAAGTGATAATCCAAAAATTGTTTTTATTGGAGAAGCTCCAGGGCAAAATGAAAACAAAATTGGCGCACCCTTTGTTGGAAGAAGTGGGGGCATACTTGACAAGTGGATAGAATATTTAAAATTAAGAGAAAGTGATTATTGCATATTAAATGTTGTTCCAATAATTCCCCTAAATAAAGAAAATGGAATAAGACCACCAACAAATGAAGAAATAAAGTATTTTCTACCCCTTACTCAAGAATATTTAGAACT
The DNA here is from genome assembly GCA_964491675.1 of uncultured archaeon. Taxonomy (GTDB): domain Archaea; phylum Iainarchaeota; class Iainarchaeia; order Iainarchaeales; family JAAZKV01; genus JABIDZ01. Next base: position 3,802 of record CAZBHA010000031.1, on the reverse strand, counting down.
ACTTTCTCCAAAATTAATTGTTCTTTTAGGAAAAAGTTCTGCAAGCATTTTTGATAAAACTCTTAAGCCGGGCGAAACAAAAAACTGGAAAAATACAAAATTATTTTTCATTTACCACCCCTCATATTATCTAAGAAATGGTGGGAAAGGGTTTGAGAGTTCACTAGAAAAACTAAAAGAAGTTTTAGAAAATAAAAATTAACTAAATAAAAAGATAAATAAATTTAATTAAAAAAAATTAAAACTACTTAATAAAAATAATTATCGAACATAAGGTAATTTTTCATTAGTATCAGCATGCTCTATTGCTTCAAGTTGTTGATTAAGTTCATTAAATGCTTTTTCTATTTGTTTTGAATCTTTTTCAATTGATTTCATATTTATTTTAAAACCAAATCTTTTCTTTAAAATTTCAAGTAACCGTTTTGCACTACTATGATCCCCATAAATTAATTGCGCACTAGTTTCACCCATCAAGCAAGCACCTTTAATTGAACGAATTTTTCCTAAACCAACAAGTAGTCCAGCAACTCCAGAAATAAGTCCTTCTTTATTATCTTCTTTTGCGCCAAACTTTTTCCACATTTTAACAGTTTCATTATCAGTAGCTGCAATTACAACACCTGGTTGAGAATTGGCTCTTTTTTCTCCAACATTAATTCCAGCCATAGTAATTATTTCAACAACTCCTACTGATTTAAAAAAATTAACTAAAGTTTCACTAAATTCATAATGTTCATGGCTTGAACCAATTTTAAAATCAAGAGTGGGTTGAACTGGTCCTGCTAAAATTAAAAATTCTTGTTTTTTATATTCTAAATAATAAATTTCATTTCTAATTAATTCTATTTTTGAATCCTTTGTATGAACACTTGGCGGAAAAGAATCTGATAAAACCTCTGCAATTTTTTTTGGTTTTAATTCTTTTAATAAATAGTCAACTGCAATTTTTCCAACAAGTCCAATTCCAGGAAGTCCAACTAAAAGTATTCCATTTTTTAAAGCAACTTTTTCAGTTAATAGTATTTTTGTTGGCATAATTTAATCACTTCACAACTAAATTTAAACTTATCACATTATTTTTTATTTTTCTCAGATTCCATTTTGAATTCAAAAATAATGTTTAACTTTTTTGCTCTTTTTGTAAGATCTTCTATAGTTGATTTAATTGTTTTTTCTGCTTCTTTATAAGTTGGAGCAGAACAAATTAGAGAATATTTTCCAGCACCAGAATAAACTACTGCACAATCTTTTTGTTTTAAAATATCTTTAAAAAATTCATGAATATCTTCAACACCATTACTAGATAATGTTTTTAGTGACATTGATCCACGCAAAGTTTTAACAGAAACAACAATATTTTTTTCAACAAGATCTTTTACTGGCGCCCACCATTTTTTAGAAACAAATCCACTCAAATCTTCACCAAGTGCAATTTTTTCAAATGCTTTAAATAAAGAACCAAATTCATTTACTAAAGGATCAGCAACTTCATTCCAAACTGTATCAAAATCTTTTTTTTCACTTTTTGCTAAAATTGCAATTAATTTTTCTTCCCTATTTACTTGTTTAAAATCAGTTAATTTTTGTCTTTCCATTTGCGGAGAGATTCCTGCAAAACTTAAATCAATTTGTTTTTTTGCAGTATCAACATTTAACACTTTTGCTACTCTTACTTGATTTATTTTTACCAAATTTCTAATATTTTTTATCCAAGAACTAGAAACATTACTAATATGCACAAAACCTCTTGTGTTGTTATATTCGAGTAATTCTACAAAAACCCCATACCCAAGTATTTGAACAATTTTTACTACAACAAATTCGTCTCGTTCAGGATAGTTCATAAAATCACTATTTAAATTGTCAAAGAGAATTCTTTTAAAGTATCGGTTTTATTATTAAATATCTTTTGCGATTTTTCTAGTAATAAATAACTTTGCAACTTTTTCAGGGAGTGAAACCAAATCCCCTTCTTTAAAAGGACCATATTCTTTCATATCAGTCCCAACAAATGTTGGAACATCTTTTAATATTTTTACTTTATTTAAATTATTTTTAGATTCATTTTTCCCAAATAAATTAATATAATGCTTATTATATTCTTCAATTATTTTTAATAATTTTTTAAAAAACTCTTTTTCTTGTTCCGCCATATTATCTAAATTTGCATCATCAGTGTGTGAAGCAATTAGTGCTTTATTTAAAATCTTTTTTTTTCGCATTAAAAAAATTTCTTCAACAATTCGTTTCATATTTGTAAATTCTCTAGTAGAACTAGATGAAAAATTTTTAAGTGCAATTAAATAATTCTTTTTTTCTTCTTCAACAAAGTTTTCGATAGATTCAATAAAATCTTCATCAACTTCAACTAATTTTGAAGTGTTTCTTTCAAGCCTATGAATTCGCCTTAGTTCATCATAATCAATTTTCATATCAACACAAAAAAATATATATAAAAGAGGTTTTTATTCCTATCTAAAAAACCATTTAATTTTTATTCTCTTAATTCAGCCCCTTTCCCAATCAAATAAATTGCGCAATACAAGGGAACAATTACTTCTTCTTCTTTAAATGGACCAAAATCATTATTTTTTAGAGAAAATTTAGGTGCTTCTTTTACAAAGACTTTTACTTTTTCTTCACCAAAAACAACTGCATTATTGTATGGATCAAAATTATCAAGTTCTTTATAATTAACTATTTTTGCAAGTAGTCCAGTATCCCCATGCAAAGTATTTGGTACCCTAATTATTTTATTTAAATCAATACTTGTTTGTCTATCAATTGGAATTTGATATGTTTGAACAATAAATTGGAAAATTTTTAAAAAAAACTCTTTATTTTTTTTAACATTAAATCCAATTAAATACCCATCATTTATTTTTTTAATTAAATCTTCTTTATTTTCTAAATATTTTCTTATTTTTGATTTTTGTTTTTCTAATCCAGTAATTAAAGCAATTTCTTCAGGACTTTTATCAAAAAATTCTATTAATCCTTGATTAATTCTTTTTTGCCAAGCCCCATTTGACTTTGATACACTTAATGAATTATCCAAATCATATCCCAAATTATCAAAATAAATTCCTTGTCCAGTAATATAATCCACAATTTCAATTCTTGATTTTTTATTTAAATTTTGTATTTCTTTATTACGCAAGTGAACATGATAACCCGCTTTTCCAGAAAAATTTATTGATAGTCCCTCGCGACTAAATCCAAGATCGTTTTCTAAAAATTCCACTAATCTAAAAACTTGTTTTTTTGATTCAACTAATCCTTTTTTTAAAAACCATTGTTTTGTTTCACCACTATTAGTTGTTTGGGTAATAAATGCATCTTGTCCAAAAGTTTTTTTACAAACCCATTTGTCATTAATTTTATTACATTCTGTTTTTATTTCATCAGCATCAAATTCATAAATCAAATCGCTAGCCAACCAATTTTTAGAACTCATTGGGGTATTTGCTGGATCAGCATAATAAGAATTAGAATATGAAAAAAATAAGGGTGCTGAATTTCTTAAAAAATAATTCATTTTTTCTGCATTTAAAAAAGATAAATTTCTATTTTTTCTATTTGCGGGACAGTATCAATAAAATTTTTATTATAATAACTTGCAAAATGTTTTTTTAAAAAAACTGCTTCTTTACTTTCAGGATACATTTTTCTCAACCTCTTTATTATTCTTAATTCTATTACTAATTATTAATTTTGATTTATAATATTGAAATGGGTGTTTGTATTTTTTTTCAACAGGATCAACATGACTGGCTATAGTACGGCCATATACCAGCGT
>CAZBHA010000030.1:0-8489 GCA_964491675.1 uncultured archaeon | reverse complement strand
AAAATGATAATATTGGGATTATAGGGTATACTTATAATAGCACAATCAAAAATATAAAATTAAACGATATAAATGTTATTGGAAATGATTACACAGGATCAATATTAGGAGGAAATACTTTTTACATGTTTCCATTAGAAAATATCCATGTTACTGGAATTATAAAAGGGAATAGTAATGTAGGTGGAATAACTGGTTGGTTTTCTGGAGATATAAATAAGTGTTCTTTTGATGGAAATGTTAATGGAATAACTAATGTTGGGGGACTAGTTGGAAAAGGATTTACTACAATTTACAAATCTTTTTCAAAAGGAATAATTGAAGGAGAATCTGAAGTTGGAGGATTAGGCGGTTTTGGAGATAACCTTTTTACTGTTGGAGAATCATATTCAACAGCAACAGTAATTGGAAATTCAAATGTAGGTGGATTTTTAGGAATGTTTACCTTTGTAGCAAACAATTTTTATACTAATTCATATTATGCAGGAGTACATTCAAGCAATGGGCATTGTATTGCAAATTGGTCAAGCTATATGTTCCCATCAACATATTCAAATGTATTTTATAATTCAACACTTTGTACTTCAACACCAAACATTCATGCAACAGATAAGACAACTGCGCAAATGACTTATGATTATAATAATGAAAATACTTTTGACGCTTGGGATTTTGACACAATTTGGGCACACGATACTACTTCAACAATCAATAATGGATACCCATACTTACAATGGCAAACAGAATAAATAAAACAATTAAATTAATAAATAACAAAATACTTGATTTATACAAATGAAATCAAAACAAAATAGTACTGCACAAGGAACAATAGAATACCTAGTCATACTAGCAGTAGTAGTAGTAATCGGTTTGGCTGTTGTTGCAATATCTAGTGGATTTTTTGATAATGCAGTTCTTGAAACACAGGGTGGTAAACAATTACTTGGAAGTGTTTCTTCAAATATTGTTGTACGTGAAGCAATTGTAGATAATGAAGGAACTGCACTTTTATCTCTTGAAAATAATACTAGTGAAGAATTAATCTTAACAAAAATAAATCTTGATGGAATAGAAACCCCTTATAATCAATTAATAAATTCTGGTTCAAAAAATATTTTTTCTATACCAAATTTATCTTGTGTTTGTTCTAGTGGAGAAATAACAAGAACTTGTACTTATGAAATTTACACAATGTCAAAATATGGTCTTGAAAAAAAAGAAATTTATGAAGTAAAACTTGAATGTGTTAATGAAGCTATTGCTGACGGAGAAGTTAAAGAACCAACTTATCCTATTAATGGTGAATGCGGGAGTGCAATAGAAAGTGCATTCTTAATCGCACCAACTACAAATTTATGTGAAAGTGGAAACGCAACAACAGTAACTTTCAACGAAGAAGACTTAAACTGGCAATGGACTTGTAACGGAATTAACGATGGAGAAAATTCTGAGACTTGTAGTGCAGAAAGATACTTTGGTGCAGGTTTAGAAGAAGATCCTTTTATTATAATTGATTGTCAAGGACTACAAAATATAAATCTTGCATTAGACGCAAACTATATTTTAGGAAATGATATTGATTGTAGTGACACGGTAAACTGGAATGGCGGGTTAGGATTTCAACCAGTTGGAGATTTCTTTAGCCCATTTATTGGAGATTTTAATGGAAATTATCATACGATAAATAATTTATATATAAATAGACCTTCGCAAGAATATGTTGGGCTTTTCTTACGATTAAGCGGATCATTTTCAAATACTAAATTAACCGATAATAACATCTTAGGAAATAGAAGCGTTGGTGGAATAACAGGGATATTGAGCGGAAGTATAACAAATACAAGCACTAGTGGAAAAATTGCAAGTAATAATGGAATAAACGTTGGTGGAATTGCTGGCAGAGGAAATGGAAATATAAATAATTGTTATACCGAAGGAGAACTAATAGGGAATCAATATATTGGCGGAATAATTGGACAAATTGGAACTGGTGGGCTGATTAATAATTCATATTCAAGAGCTACTAGTGGAGGAGTTAGTGCAGGCGGATTAGTTGGAGGATTATTTGGAGGAACAGTAACAAATTCTTATTCTTTTGGATATATTAACTGTTTTATCAATTGTGGCGGATTAGTTGGAAATCTGGGCGGAACTGGTGGACCGCCAGCTGGAACTGTGAATGTATCGTTTTATGACACTCAAACATCTGGACAATCAGACACAGGAAAAGGAGTACCAAAAACAACTGCACAAATGACTTATGATTATAATAATGAAAACACTTTTGACGCTTGGGATTTTGACACAATTTGGGCACACGATACTACTTCAACAATCAATAATGGATACCCATACTTACAATGGCAAACAGAATAATTTCTTTTTCTAAACTAATAAATTAAACATTTAAAAAAGTGCTACTTAAAATGACCCCTAACGTTGCCACACAGAGGGAACAAAAAACACAAATATTAGGACACTAATACTTAGTTTATAAAATTTTTGAATATTAATTCTTACAATGGAAACAAGCATTATTAACAATTATAAAAAAGCTGCTACTGCTTGGAAGAGCGCAATTAACTTAGCAAAAAAAGAAGCTAAAGAAAATAAAAGTTTTTTAGAACTAGCAACAAAAATTGAAAATAAAATATTAGAAGAAGGAGCAGAAATAGCGTTTCCAGTAAATTTAAGTATTAATGAAGAAGCAGCACATTTTACTCCAAACTGGAAAAAAGAAAATGATAGAATTCTAAAAGAAAGTGATTTATTAAAAATAGATATTGGAACACACTACAAAGGATATATTTGCGACGGAGCAATTAGTATTAATTTAGACAATACTCATGCAAAACAAATTGAAGCAAATGTTTTAGCTTTAGAAAACGCAATTAGTGTTACAAAATTTGGAATAACAAGTGATTTAATTGGAAAAGAAATTGAAAGTACTTTAAAATCAAAAGGATTTAACCCAATTTATAATCTTGGAGGACATGGACTAGGAGAATATGATATTCATTCTTACCCTTCAATTCCAAATCACCCTAATTCAAGTCATGATTTAATAGAAGAAGGAGCAATTGCAATTGAACCATTTTCTTCAACTTCAAAAGGAATGATTAGTGAATCTGCAATTGTAGAAATATTTGCACTAAAAGAAGGAAATGTTAGAAATGCTTATGCTAGAAAGTTAATAGAAACTGCTAAAAAATATAAAAATTTACCATTTGCAGAAAGATGGCTTAAGGCAGATTCTAAACTTAATGATTTTGGGTTCAATTTAGGATTAAGAGAATTAATGAAAGCTAATTGCTTTGAAACTTATCCCGGACTTAAAGAAACAAAGGGAAGTTTTGTAACACAAGTAGAAAAATCACTTTTAGTACTGGAAGATAAGGTAATTGTTCTTGGAGAATAATTATCTAACGCATTATCTTTAGATAATGCAAGTTGGTTTCGGCGCCGCCTGACGAAACAGGCGAGATAAAGTAATAGTTCTAGGAGAATAATTATTTAAAAAATGTCCTTGCCGAGAATCGAACTCGGATCTTTTCCTCCGCAAGGAAAAAGGATATCCATTACCCCACAAGGACAAACTTAAGTGCATTCAATTTTGATTAATTCACTAATAAAATTTGAGATGTGAAAGGTTTAATAATCTAAAAAATATTATTTCTAAATGCTTTTACGAACTGGAAAAGAAAATTTAAAAATTGCATTAAAAGATACTGGGACAATTTTATTTTATTCAGGGATTAGTTTTTTTGTTCCAATAATACTTTCTATTTTACTTGATAAAAATCAAAGTAACTTATTTTACTATGCACTTAGTGCACTTGGTTTATTTTCACTGGGTTTTATTTTAAAAAATTTAATAAAAGTAAAAAAAGAAACTGAAAATAAACATGCAATGATAAGTATTGTATTAATTTGGTTAATTTATTGTTTTTTTGCTTCACTTCCTTTTATTTTTATAATGAAAATTTCTCCAATTGATGCTTATTTTGAAAGTATGAGTAGTTTAACTACTACTGGACTAAGTGTAATAAACCCACTTCTTGACACTATGCCATTATCTTTAATTTTTTGGAGAAGCTTTATTGGATGGATTGGAGGAATTGGGATTGTTTTATTAGCTTTAATTGGAATAGTAACAACTTATTCAAAAACTATTAAATTACTTAATGCAGAAGGAAGAGGAGATCAATTAAAAGAAACTCTACAAATAAGTATTGGAAAAATTTCAATAATTTATCTTGGACTTACTATTGTTGGAATAATTTTACTAATGCTTGCAGGACAAAATCTTTGGGAAGCAACAAATTATTCAATGAGCGCAATAAGTACTAACGGAGTAAATATTACTAGCCAGGGACTGGTTGGTGTAAATAATGGTTGGGTAAATACTGGAGTAAATAATTATTGGGTTAATTTAGTACTTGTAATAATAATGTTAATGGGGGCAACAAGCTTTTCACTGCATTATTTATTTATAAGAAGAAAAAATTGGTTTGTTTATTTTAAAGATCCCGAATTTAGATTATTACTTTTTTTAGGACTTTTTGGAACGCTAGTAGTTTCAACAAAACTTGGTTTACTTACTTCATTTTTTCATACTTTTTCAGCACTTACTGGTGGAGGAGTTATGCTAGTTTCCACACAAACACTTGCTGGATGGGAAGAATTTATAAAATTCTTTTGGGTACCCCTACTAATAATTGGAGGTGCCGCTGGATCTACTGCAGGAGGAATTAAACTCTCACGTGCAATTATTTTTGTAAAAAGTATTTTTTGGAAAATAAAATCAGCTATGCTTCCAAAAAAAAGCTATTTTAGAAGACATTATAATGGCGAGCCAATTGATTCAGCTCAATTAAAAGAAGTAAATCAATTCATTTTACTTTGGATTGGTTTTATTTTAATTGGAACCTTAGTAATCACTGCACATGGATATCCTTTAGCAGACGTTTTATTTGAAGTAGCATCAGCACAAAGTAACTCTGGAATAAGTGCTGGAATAAGTGATGCTGGCGCTCCCATTTTAGTAAAAATAATGCTAATAATAAATATGTTTATTGGAAGACTAGAAATAATTCCGATCATTGTTGGAGTAAGTTTACTTTTAAGTATAAGAGATAAAGACGATTATTAAAAAAAATGATTTAGAAAAAGTATTTAAATAACAAAAACTATTTTGTTATTAAAAGAAGGGAATAAAAAAATGTATATTATTGTTATTGGAGCAGGAAACTTAGGATACTATTTAACTCACTTACTAATTGAAGAAAAACATGAATGTGTTGTAATTGATAAAGATCCAAAAAGATGTGATAGAATTGCTAACGAACTTGATGTTATTGCAATTAACGGAGATGCAACTGATCCTAATATTTTAAAAAAAACTGATATTGAAGAAGCGGATGCAATAGTTGCACTTACTGGACAAGATGAAACTAATATGGTTATTTGTTTACTTGCAAAAGATATGGGAGCAAAACAAGTTGCTGCAAGAATATCAAGAATTGATTATAATGAAAATGTTTTAAAAAAATTAGGAATTGATATTGTAATACATCCCGAAGCTGCTGCTGCAGGATATATTGAAGAATTAATTACTAAACCTGAAGTTTTAGACCTAGCATTTTTATCAAGAGGAAACGCAGAAATAATGGAAATTCTTGTAAAAAAAGGAAGTAAAATTGAAGGCAAAAAGTTTAAAGAAATTGAAAATGTTGCAGGAAGTTCAATAATTGGTTTTTTTGAAAAAGGGGAACTTGTAATACCAACAAAAGATCTTACAATAAAAGAAGGAATGAAAATTTTAATTATTTCAAAAAAAGAAGTTGCAAATAAAGTTAGAAGTAAAATAATTTAAAAAAATATTAAAATAAAAACAATATCATTTGCTAAAAGCAAATGGTATACATCGTACCCACCACCAAGTGAAATTAAAAATTTCACGGGTCCTGAAAAACATTGGTTTTTCTTGGATGCGAAAATGGTGAAGTAAAATAATTTAAAAAAATATTAAAATAAAAACAATATCATTTGCTAAAAATAAATAATTAAAAAAATTAAATTTAATTAAAAATTTAAAGAGATGAAAAAAATGGGAATTATCACACAAATAAAAATATTAATTGGTAAATTTGCATTAAATGAAAGTAGACCGACTAAAGAAAAGTCAAAAAATGCAAGAAAACAAGCAAATCAAGCAAAAAGTATACTAAAGGTCAGTAGAAAAAAAGACTTAAAAATAACAAAAAAAGCAGTAGTTAAAAAGAATTAGAAAGCTTTAAAAAACAAAAGAATAAGTTATATTTTATGCAAACTACAAAAAGTGATTTACTTCATCTCTAGTTCTAGAGAACTTATTTACTTAGTTTGCAAAATAAAGAAGCTTTTTAATTGTTTCAACTCTTTTTACCGGCAAGGATCTTCAAAAAGCAATTTAAACAAAAAAAACAGAATTACTTATATGAACTTAACCTCGCCCGATTATAATTTTTCAAAAATACTTTTATCAAAAAAAGATATTGAAAAAAAACTTGTATTGCCAAAAAAAATTGATGAAAAATTAGCATATGAAATAGGGACTAGCTTGGGAGATGGGTGCATTCCAACTAGAGCTAAAAGTTATCGACTAAAAGGAAACATTAATGATGAACAAGAATATTATAAAAATATAATAAAACCATTATTCAAAGAACTTTACAATATTGATATAAAATTAAAAAAATATGGAAGTGCATATGGATTTGAAATTTATTCAAAAACATTAGTAAATTTCAAAAATAAAATTATTGGTTTACCAATTGGACCAAAAAAAGACTGTTTTATCCCAAACTGGATTAAAACAAGCAAAAAATCAATTCTTTGTTCACTTTTAAGTGGTTTATTTGATACAGACGGCTCAATATATTTTAGATCCCAAGGAAAGAAAAAAAAGTATTATCCAGTATTAACATATAATACAATTTCAAGCAATTTAGCAAAAGACATTCAAGAAATATTAAAAACCCTTGGTTTTAAAGTTAATATATACAAAACAATAAGAAACACAAAAAGAACACCAAATAATTTGTATTTTGTTAGATTATATGGTTATGAAAACTTTTTTAGATTTTTAAAAATGATTGAAACAAAACAACCCAAAAATATTGATAAAATCAATATTTGGAAAGAAAATTGGCCAAATTTGGCTAATATGGCGGGCATGGTCTAGTGGTTATGATACAAGGTTGTGGTCCTTGTGACTCGAGTTCGATTCTCGGTGCCGGCCTTTAAAATTTAAGGTAAAATATGGATATACAAGTTGTTCGTGGGATGAGGGATCTAATTGGCCCTGATGCAATATTACAAAAAAAAGTTGAAAAAAACTTTGAAACTGTTTTTGAAAGTTTTGGATATATCCCACTTTATACACCTGCTGTTGAAAGCTTTGAATTGTTCAAAGTTAAAGGCGGAGCTGGAGAAGCAATAAAAGAAGAGATTTATTATTTTAAAGATAAAAGTGAGCGAGAACTAGGACTACGTTTTGAATTTACTTCTTCTTTAGCTAGGGTTGCAGCAACAAGCCAGTTAAAACTTCCATTTAAAAGATATCAAATTGGAGAAGTTTATCGATATGATAGACCGCAAGCAAAAAGATACAGGGCATTTAATCAGGCTGACGTGGATATTTTAGGAATTAAGGGACTAGAAGCAGAACTTGAATTAATGTGCATAATAAGGGACTGTTTTGAAAGTTTAGGATTAAAACCAAAAGTTATTTTTAACTCAAGAAAATTATTAAATGAAATAATTGAAAATTATGCAACTGGATTAGAAAAAGAAACAATGAGAATAATCGACAAACTTGATAAAATTGGAGTAGATGGAGTTAAAGAAGAATTAAAAAAAATTGGAGTAAAAGAAGAACTAGTTGATATAATCAATAAAAACGATACTGAAAAAATAACACAAATTGTAGGACAATTTAGTGCTGGTCTTGAAGAAATAAATAAATTCAGCGAACTTTGCAGAGAAAATAATTTAGATTTTGTAGAATTTTCTATTACATTAGCAAGAGGATTTGATTATTATACTGGAATAGTATTTGAAGTAAAACTTGATGATGGGCCTAGTGTTGGAGGCGGAGGAAGATTTGATAAATTAGTAGAAACTTATGGCGGAACTAGCACTCCTGCAGTTGGAATGGGGCTAGGAGTTAGTAGAATATTTGATTTTTTAAAAGAAAAAAATGAACAAATAAAAATAAACGGAATTTATTTAATTGGAATGAATTTAGATAATAAAAAACTTAATGAAATTGCAAATGATTTTAGAAAACAAGGACTAATTTGTGAAATAGATTTACAACAAAAAAGCATTTCTAAAAACTTTGAATATGCTCAAAAAAAAGGATATCGCTGTGTTGGAATAATTGGAGAAGACGAAATAAAAACTAATGAAATAAGTATAAAAAATTTATTTAATGGAATGCA